>DATAAP010000106.1:0-8784 GCA_036260035.1 Alphaproteobacteria bacterium
CGGCAGTTCCTTGCGGCGTCGATCTTCCGGCGTGTTCGCAAAGGCGATTTGCATCGCCGCGAGCAGGGCAAAGGTAGTGACGAAAAGAAGCTGAAGCGCCCACGGTACGCGCGGCACCGCGGTCGTCGATTTGCTGGAAGCTGGCATGAGGGTCCCCTGGGGCAGGAATTTTCGGGACCCTCATTCAAGCTTGGGCGTGTGGCCGAAAACGCCTGGCGCCAAGGCTTTCGCGCGGAGACTTTGCGGCGGGATTGCGGTGGCGCGCCGCTGTCCGAGACCGCGCTTCCTACGGCGTCGCACCGCTCTGTTAACCACGAAAATCGTGCGCGGCTCTTGAAGCCAGGCGGGCGGCTGGCTATCTTCGTCTAAGAATTAGAAGCATTCTAATTCGCAAGTACAGGGGCGGATATCCGCCTAAGTAACTGAAGGAGCGAGAAGAAATGTTGACTGTAGGCGAGAAGTTTCCGGCGTTCTCTCTTAAGGCCGTCGTGCCGGGGGACATCAAGGCTGCCTTCACCGACCTGACCGAGAAGAGCTTCGAGGGCAAGTGGAAGGTGTACTTTTTCTGGCCTAAGGATTTCACCTTCGTCTGCCCGACCGAGATCGTCGGCTTCGGCGCGCTCGACAAGGAGTTCAAGGATCGCGACGCGCAGCTGATCGGCGGCAGCACGGATACCGAGTTCGTGCATCATGCCTGGCGCCAGAGCCGCGACGACCTGAAGAAGGTCCCGTATCCCTGGCTCGCCGACATCAAGCGCGAGCTGACGCAGGCGCTCGGCATCCTGCACAAGGATGAGGGTGTGGCGCTGCGTGCGACCTTCATCGTCGATCCGGATAATGTGATCCGCTTCGTGTCAGTCAACGACCTGAGCGTCGGCCGCAACCCGCAGGAAGTCCTGCGCGTGCTCGACGCGCTGCAAACCGACGAGCTGTGCCCGTGCAACTGGTCGCAGGGCCAGGACACGCTCAAGGCGGCCTGATCCGGAGGCCGGCTCAATTGTGGGGGCGGGTTCAAACCCGCCCCTGCGCAAGACGAGGACAACACAATGCTCGACGAACTGAAGAACGCGCTGCCCGACTACGCAAAGGATCTGAAGCTCAATCTATCATCGGTGCTGGCGCAGCCTGGGCTCACCGATGCCCAGGTCTGGGGCACCGCCCTCGCGGCGGCCGTCGCTTCGCGCAACGCGCGCACGCTACGCGCTGTCGCGGCCGAGGCCGAGCAGCGCCTGTCGCCGGAGATCGTCCGCGCCGCCAAGGGTGCCGCGGCGATCATGGGCATGAACAACATCTACTATCGCTTCACTCATGCGATCGCCGGCAAGGACTACACGAGCATGCGCGCAGGCCTGCGCATGAACATTATCGCCAATCACGGCGTCTCCGGGCTCGATTTCGAGCTATGGTCGCTCGCCGTATCGGCGGTGAACGGCTGCCCGATGTGCATGGAAAGCCATGAGCGCGTGGTTGTGGAGAAGGGCGCCACGCCCGAGGTCGTACAGGCCGTCGTCAAGATCGCCGCGGTTGTCCATGCGGTCGCCGTCACGATCGAGGCTGAGGACGCAGCGCCGGCCGCAGCCCAGGCGCAGGCGGCCTGAGCCGAGCAACAATCAACTGCTTTGCTCTCTGAGCGCCGCCGGTGATCGTCACCGGCGGCGCTTCGCATTTGAGCGCGGGTGTCTACGAGCCTGCCGAGAGTGGGATAAATCGCGTTAGCCCCGGAACATCGGGCCAATCTCGCGCTTATCAAGCTGCACCTCGCAGTGCGAATGATTGGAGTCCACGGATGAACCGCTTCATGTCAGGACGAACGGCCACGGCAGCGGCGGCCTTTATTCTGCTCGCGGCGTGCGCGAGCGGCGAGGCGCCGCGCGCTGAGCTGGGTGCTGCACAAGCAGCAATCGAGGCCGCGCAACGCTCAGGCGCCGCAGAACGTGCGCCCGTCGAGCTCAACAACGCGCGCGTGAAGTATGACGCCGCGAACGCGGCCGTCCGCGACGAGGAGTACGACCGCGCGGCACGGCTGGCGCGAGAGGCCGAGATCGATGCGCAGCTTGCCGCCGCAAAGGCGCAGGCCGAGGCCTCCCGTACTGCCGCGCGCCAGGTTCGCGAGGACGCGGCGACGCTGCAGCGCGAGACCGCACCGGCCGCACCGGCAACGCAATCGCCGCCAGTTTCGATCACCCCCCAGACCCGTCCAGCCCAGTAAGGCCGAGGAGCCCAGGCATGACACCGTTGAAGCGTTCCATCGCACGCAGTGCTCTCGTGGCATCGGTGCTTGGTCTGGCAGCCTGTGCGTCCACCACGCCTAATGCAACGCTGCAGCAGGCGGAGGTGCAGGTCGGCGCGCTTGGTCAGGATCCCGCCGTAGCGCGCTATGCGCCGCTGGAAGCGGAACGCGCACGGCAGTATCTCGCGCAGGCGCAGTCGAGCGCGTATGGCGGCGCAGACGAGCCCGCCGTCACCCATCAGGCCTATCTTGCGAGCCAACAGGCAGAGATCGCGCGGCAGGTGGCCGCTGCCAAGGCGGCACAGGAAGAGGTCGCCCGCGCCGACGCGACACGCGCGCAGGCGTTGCTCGCTGCACGGACCCAGCAGGCGCAACAGGCGCAGCAGCAGGCCCAGCAGTCACAGGCCGAGGCCGCTCGCCTGCGCCAGGAGCTGCAGAACATGCAGTCGCGGCAGACCGAGCGCGGCGTGGTGCTGACGCTCGGGAACGTGTTGTTCCAGACGGACAGTGCCGAGCTTGTACCGGGTGCCGCGCAGCAGATGGACCAGCTCGCCACGGTGCTGCGCCAGCATCCCGACTATACAGTCGAGATCGACGGCTTCACGGATAGCACCGGCAGCGACGCCTATAATCTGGCGCTCTCGCAACGTCGCGCGGAGTCGGTCCGCCGCGAGCTTGCGTTGCGCGGCATCAACCCGTCGCGGCTGACGGCGCGCGGCCATGGCGAGGCCTCGCCGGTCGCGAGCAACGAGACAGATCTCGGCCGGCAGATGAACCGGCGCGTAGAGGTGCTGATCGCCGGGCCAGGCCTCGCCGCCGAGCAGAGCTCAGGCACCGTCACGCGGCCGTCGCGGTGATCGGGCGGGCCAGTCACTTCATTCTCGCCTGCCAAGCTTTCATCTCGGCGATCTCCCGGGTTTGATCGCGGATGACATGCTCGGCTAGCTTGCGGACCTCAGGGTCTTTCCCGTATTTCAGCGCGATCCGCGCCATCTCGATCGCGCCCTCATGGTGCGGGATCATGCCGGCCACGAAATCCTTGTCGGCGTCGCCCGTATAGGCGATCTCCATCGCCTCGTGCATGCGGGCTGCCGCCGCGCGGTAAGCCTTCTCGGCCTCCCCCGCGGTGACGCTCTGGCCGTGCATGTGGTGACCGGCCGTACGACTCGAGCTTCCCTGGGCTAGGACGGTGCCCGCTGCCCCGATCGCCACGCCAATCGCCGCTCCGATCAACAGCCGCTTCATTAACCTTCTCCTATCTGGCAGTTAGCCGATAGATGGTGCTGCTGGCTGCTGGAAGGTCAAGACCGCAGCCGTGCCATGCGGTCAGTGATGTTGCACCGCAGTCAGCGGCCGGATAGGGTGCGCCCCGCCTGTTGGCAGACTATCCAAGCGAGCCGCGCCATGCCGTTCCTTGCCGACCGCCTTTCGCGCATCAAGCCGTCCCCGACCATCGCTGTCACGACCAAGGCCTTAGAGCTCAAGGCTGCGGGCAAGGACGTGATCGGCCTCGGCGCCGGCGAGCCGGATTTCGATACGCCGGACACCATCAAGGCGGCGGCGATCAAGGCCATCCAGCAGGGCCAGACCAAGTACACGGCGGTCGACGGCACGCCGGCGCTGAAGCAGGCGATTTGCGCCAAGTTCAAGCGTGAGAATGGACTCGACTACAAGCCGAACCAGATCACGGTCGGCACCGGCGGCAAGCAGGTGCTCTACAACGCCCTGATGGCGACTCTCAATCCCGGCGACGAGGTGATCATCCCTGCGCCGTACTGGGTGTCCTATCCCGATATGGTGCTGCTCGCCGAGGGCACGCCGGTGATCGTCTCGTGCTCGCAGAACAGCGGCTTCAAGCTCCGCGCCGAGGAGCTCGACGCGGCGATCACGCCCAAGACCAAGTGGCTCATCCTCAACTCGCCGTCCAACCCGACCGGCGCCGCCTATACGCGCGCCGAGCTCAAGGCCCTGACCGACGTGCTGGTCAAGCACCCGCATGTATGGGTGATGACCGACGACATGTACGAGCACCTCGTCTATGATGGCTTCGAGTTTACGACACCCGCGCAGATTGAGCCGAAGCTCTACGACCGCACGCTGACAGTGAACGGCGTCTCCAAGGCGTATGCGATGACGGGCTGGCGCATTGGCTATGCCGGAGGCCCGGTCGAACTCATCAAGGCGATGGGGGCGATCCAGTCGCAGAGCACGTCGAACCCGTCCTCGGTCAGCCAGGCCGCGGCGGTCGAGGCGCTCAACGGTCCGCAGGACTTCATTCCAAAGAACGCCGAGATCTTCAAGGCGCGCCGCGACCTCGTGGTCGAGATGCTGAACAAGGCGAAGGGCATCCACTGCCAGACGCCGGAGGGCGCGTTCTATGTCTATCCATCGTGCGCCGGCGCGATCGGGCGCAAGACCCCGCAGGGCAAGGTCATCAAGGACGACACGGATTTCGTGACCTACCTATTGGAGGCCGAGGGCGTGGCGGTCGTGCAGGGCGAGGCCTTCGGCCTGTCGCCGTATTTCCGCATCTCCTATGCGACCTCCACCGAGGCCCTGACTGAGGCCTGCAAGCGCATCCAGCGCGCCTGCGCGGCTCTGACCTGAGAAATCTGCAGTCCCCACAGAAGCGCGGCTCGGCTAAGTTCCGCCCGGGGTGAGTTCGATGGCGCGGGCCGCGCTGTTCGAGCGGGTCGCACGCGGGAACTTCGATTCCTTCGTGGCACTCGTCCGGGCCCAGCACACCGAACTGAAATCCCGATTTGGAGTCGCGCAGCGTCGCGCGCTTCGCATGCTGATGCGCGGCGACGCGTTCGGTCACGGATGGTTGATCAAAGTCAACGCCGTGCCGGCGGGATTCGTGATCGTATCGCTCGGGTACAGCGTCGAGTATGGCGGCCGCGACGCGTTCATCGACGAGCTCTATGTGCTCCCGGAATTCCGGCGGCGCGGGCTCGGCAGCCGGGCGGTGCAGTTCGCGGAACGATTCTGCCGCGGCCGGGGCGTGACGACGGTGCATTTGGAGGTCGCGCGGGGCAACCGCGCGGCCAAGGCGATTTACAGGCGGGCCGGTTTCAAGGCCCACGGACTCGTTTTGATGTCGAAAGCGGTGCGATGAAGATTGCGGTGATTGGGGCGGGCGGGGTCGGCGGCTATTTCGGCGGCCGGCTCGCGGAAGCGGGACACGACGTGTGGTTCGTCGCGCGCGGGCGGCATCTCCAGGAGATGAAGCGCTGCGGCCTGAAGGTGAAGAGCCGACTTGGCGATATGCTGATCAAGCCTGTCCAGGCGACCGAGGACCCCGCCGAGATCGGGCCCGTCGATTTCGTAATCATCGCGGTCAAATTGTGGGACACCGATGCGGCGATCGCGGCCGCGAAGTCGCTGCTGCGCGCGGATACAATTGTCGTCTCGCTCCAGAACGGCATCGAGGCGGTCGACCGACTGGTCTCCGCCTTCGGAAGGCAGCGCGTGCTCGGCGGCGTGTGCCATATCGCCGCGGTGATCAGCGGCCCGGGCATCATCCTGCACACCGGCACCATGGCACGCATGACGATGGGCGAGCTCGATGGCGGTTCGAGCGCGCGCCTCGATGCAGTGACTGCGACCTGCAAGGATGCCAAGATCGACTTCGTCGCCACGCCGGAAATCGACAAGGCGATCTGGCACAAATTCGTGTTCCTGTCGTCCTTCGCCGGCGTGACCACGCTGACGCGCCTGCCCAAGGGCCCGATCTTGGCGGAAGCGGAGACGCGCGCGCTGCTCAAGGCCGCGATCGCGGAAGCGGTTGCCGTCGCCCGCGCGCGCGGCGTCAAGCTCGCTGATGACCTGCCCGATCAGCTGATCAAGTTTGCCGAAGGCCTGCCCGATGACATGAAGTCGTCGATGCTCGGAGATCTTGAGCGCGGCGCCCGGCTGGAGCTGCCTTGGCTCTCCGGCACGGTCGCGCAGCTCGGCGCATCGCTTGGCGTGGCGACGCCGGTGCACAAGGTGATCTACCAGGCGCTCAAGCCCTACGCCGAGGGGCGCGTCAACGCGAAAGTGCCGGTCTGAGCCTAGACGCGCTGCATCTCGCTCCGCATTGCAGCGCCCAATACACGGCGCGACGATAAGGGGAGACGATGACCATTCCTGCACTGACGATCCGGGATCTGCGCGTTCGGTCGGTTGCAGTGCCGATGAAGCGCCCGCTCGGCACGAGCTCGACGCGGCTCGCGAGCGCATTGCTGGCGCTGTTTGATCTCGAAACAGAAGAAGGCGTGACCGGACGCGCCTATGCATTCGGCATCGGGACGTCGACGGCGGCGCTGAAAGGCGTGGTGCCGGACGTGGTCGCCTCCATCAAGGGCCAGCTCGCAGCACCAGCCGACATCTATGCCCGGCTCGAGCGGCGCTTCCGCCTTTTCGGCCTGCAGGGCCATGTCGGCATCGTCCATGCCTGCGTCGACGTCGCATGCTGGGACGCCGTCGCGCGCGCGGCAGGCCTACCGCTGGTGCGCTTGCTCGGCGGCACGCCGCGGCCGATTTCCGCCTACAACAGCAACGGGCTGGGCCTCTCCGACCCGGTGAAGCTCGCCGACGAGGCGCAGGAACTCCTCGATGATGGCTTTTCCGCGGTCAAGCTGCGGCTGGGCTACCCGACGCTCGAGCAGGACCTCGCTGCGGCGCGCGCCGTGAAGAAGCGCATTCCGTCATCTGCGATCCTGATGTCAGACTATAACCAGGCGCTCACGCCAGCCGAAGCGGCGCGGCGCGGTCGTGCTCTCGACGGCGAGGGGCTGGCCTGGATCGAGGAGCCGGTGCGGCACGACGACTATGCCGGCTGTGCGCATGTCGCGCGCGAGGTCGCGACACCCATCCAGATCGGCGAGAATTTCGTGGGCCCGCGCGCGATGGCGGCGGCACTCGCGCAGAAGGCCTGCGACTACGCGATGCCCGACCTGCAGCGCATCGGCGGCGTGACTGGCTGGCTGCGCGCCGCCGCGATCGCCGACTCCGTCGGCATGGAGATGTCGTCGCATCTGTTCCCGGAAGTCAGCGCGCATCTGCTGGCGGTGACGCCGACCTGCCATTGGTTGGAATATGTCGACTGGGCAGCACCGATCCTGCAGCAGCCGTTGCGCGTAAAGGACGGGCACGCGCAGATTCCCGATCGTGCCGGCAACGGCCTCGAATGGGACGAAGACGCGGTGAATAGGTACCTCATCGACTAGTGCGACGACTTTCAATTTCATTCGCGCATGCAATCACACGCAGCGCGATCAGCTGATCGAGCGGTTAGATTTTCGTAGTCGCGCCAAGCCGGTCGCACGCGAGCACTGTTCATGGAAATGCGTGCCAACGCGCGGCAACCGCGGAACGGCGGCCGTCCGCGTGCGTTCGCCAACCGGTTTGCGGGTGCCCCATGGAGCCGATCGTCATTACGGGAGCCAGCCGAGGGATTGGCGCACAATCAGCCATTCTCGCGGCAAAGCAGGGCTATGCCGTATGCGTCAACTATCTGCGCTCGGCCGCGGCCGCCAACAGGGTGGTTGAGGTTATCAGAACGGAAGGCGGAGAGGCCTTCGCATTCCAGGCGGATTGCCGGGACGAGGAGGCGGTCCGCGCCATGTTCGACGCGGTCGTCGCACGCTACGGCGCGGTCACGGCACTGGTGAACAATGCGGGGATCCTCGGTGGGCGGGCGAGACTCGCAGACCTAGATATCGGCGCTCTTCGCAGCGTCGTCGACACCAACCTGGTCGGCACGATCATCTGCGCGCGCGAAGCGGTGCGCAGGATGTCGCGCCTGCGCGGCGGTAAAGGCGGAGCTATCGTAAACGTCTCGTCGGTCGCGGCGCGGCATGGCGGCCCAGGCGGTGGCATTCACTACGCGGCGACCAAGGGAGCGGTGGATGTGTTCACGACCGGGCTCGCCAAGGAAGTGATGCCTGAAGGCATCCGCGTCAATGCCGTCAGCCCCGGGGTTACACTGACCGACATGACTCCGCCTGCGCAGGTGCAGCAGGCCGTGGCGAGCGTTCCGATCGGCCGCGCGGCCGACCCGATTGAGATCGCCCAGGCTATTCTCTGGCTGATCTCGCCGGCAGCGTCATACGTAGTCGGCGCCAATCTTCTCGTCGCCGGCGGTCGTGTGTAACTCGCCGTGCCTCAGCGCCGGCGCCTGCGTCCTCGCGCCCACTATCAGCCTGACACGTCCGCGTCGCCATTCCTACAGGGCTCGTCTCCATCGGCAGCGACTAGCCGACTTCGAGCCGCTCCCGATGAAGGCCGCTGCGAATGTCGGCCATCAGGTGATGGCGACACAGCTTGGCCGGTCGCAAACCTGCGTATCCCCGCGCGAAGGACGGGTGTGAGGGAGTTCATAGGGGCACCGCTCGGCAGCGCCTAGCCTCGCGATATCGGGATTCGCTCCTCTGAACGCGAGGTCGACATGACTCCTGACCTTTTTAAGGAAGCCGAAGCCATCGCATTCCGGCTAAACCTCGGGCGATCGGATGCCGTTGCGCGCCGCTGGGCCGAGCGCGACATGCGCAGGTTTGCGGCCCGCTTCG
>DATAAP010000107.1:0-5270 GCA_036260035.1 Alphaproteobacteria bacterium
CATGGCCGGGCTGCTCGCACCCGCAGCAGGACGCCTGCTATGGAACGGCTCCGCCATCGCCGACGATCCGGACAGCCATCGCGCGCGGCTGCACTATGTCGGCCATCTCGATGCGCTCAAGCCGGCCCTCACAATCGTCGAGAATCTGGCGTTCTACGCCGCCCTGCGCGGCCGGCCGGCGGACGTGCGCACGCTCGATGCGGCGATGGCGGCGTTTCGTCTGGACAAGCTTGCGGATATGCCGGCGCGCTTCTTGTCGCAGGGTCAGCGGCGCCGCACCGCCTTGGCGCGCGTGCTCGCAGCTCCAGCGGCGCTGTGGCTGCTCGACGAGCCGACGCTTGCGCTCGACGATGCAGCACTAATGCAGCTTGGCAGCGTTCTGACCGCGCATCTCGCGCAGGGCGGCTATGTCATCGCCGCGACACATGCGCCGATTGCCGTCGCCAGCTCGCAGCGACTGGAGCTCGCATGAGCCCGGTTCTGGCGCTCATGCGGCGCGATGTTCGGCTTGCGCTGCGCACGCCCAGCGACAGCGCGACCGTCGTGCTGTTCTTCATCCTCGCCTGCGTGCTGTTCCCGCTCGGCATCGGCCCAGAGCCGAATATTCTTGCGCGCGTCGCAACGGGCGTGATCTGGGTGATGGCGCTGCTGGCCAGCCTGCTATCCTTTGAACGCCTCTTTCAGCTCGACGCCGAGGATGGCAGCCTGGACTTGATCGCCTTGGCGCCGGCGCCGCTCGAATTCCTCGTGCTCGGCAAATGCGCCGCGCACTGGCTGATCACCGGCCTACCCTTGCTTCTCGTCTCGCCGCTGCTCGGCATCCTGCTCAACCTCCCCACGGAGGCGTACGGCACCCTGCTCGCGGCGCTGGCACTGGGAACGCCGATCGTGAGCCTGATCGGCGCGATCGGCGCCGCCTTGACCCTGGGAGCCCGGCGGGGCGGCGTGCTGCTGCCGTTGCTGATCCTGCCGCTCTACGTGCCCGTGCTGATCTTCGGGGTCGCGGCGGTCGAAGCGAGCGTGGCCGGACTCAGCCCGCGGCCGCATCTGCTGCTGCTGGGCGGCATCCTTGCCCTGAGCCTGCCGCTCGGCCCGTTTGCCGGCGCCGCGGCAGTCCGGCAAGCCTTGGAATAAACAGGACAATCCAGGCGTCTATCGGTCGCGCCTGAAAGCCTTGGAAAGCTGGCGCGGGAATGGCTACATCCTGTCTCGTTGCCGGTCCGTATGTCCCCTGAGTCAGGCCGCATGCATCGTTTCGCCAACCCCGCCCGCTTTCAGCGCCTCGCCGGTGCGGTGCTGCCTTGGAGCGCTGCTGCAACCATAGGGCTGTTCGCGGCCGGGCTGTGGTTCGCGCTGTTCTCCTCGCCGCCCGACTACCAGCAGGGCGAGACGGTGCGCATCATGTACGTGCACGTGCCGTCGGCCTGGATGGCGATGTTCGTCTACGCGAACCTGGCGATCGCCGGCGCCGTCGGCCTAGTGTGGAAGCATCCGCTCGCCGATCTCGCCGCCAAGGCGATCGCGCCTATAGGCGCAACCTTCACGGCGCTGTGCCTGATCACCGGCTCGCTCTGGGGGCAGCCGATGTGGGGTACCTGGTGGGTTTGGGATGCCCGGCTTACCTCGGTGCTGATCCTGCTCTTTCTGTTCCTCGGCCATATCGCGCTGACGAACGCCTTTGACGACGCGACGCGTGGCAGCCGGGCTGCCGCCGTCCTGGCGCTGGTCGGGGCAGTCAACCTGCCGATCATTAAATTCTCGGTCGACTGGTGGAACACCTTGCACCAACCCGCCTCGATCACGCGTCTCGATGCGCCTGCCGTGCACCCGGCGATGCTGACGCCGCTGCTGCTGATGGCCCTCGCCTTCTTCGCCTATTTCATCACCGTCGCGATCCTGCGCATCCGCGCCGAGATCGCCGCGCGCAAGCTGCGCACGCTTCGCATCGCCCAGAGCGTCGACACGCCGGCCGTGCCGGCGGGGCGGCGCGCATGACTCACGCGATATTCGTCTGGTCGGCCTATGGCGTGGCGGCTGCACTGCTGATCGGCCTGCTGCTGGCGAGCCTGCGCGGCTTGCGCAAGCAGGAGGCCGAGCTCGAGGCAGCCGATGAAGGCGGCCGTCGCCGGCGGAACCGCCCATGACGCGCAAGCGACGCCGCCTCTACATCCTGCTGCTGTTCATGATCGGGATCGGCACCGCCGCTGCCCTGACCCTGACGGCATTCCGCGACAACCTCGTCTTCTTCTACAGCCCGACCGAAATCGTCGAAAAGAATGCGCCGCGCGACCGCAACATGCGTATCGGAGGTCTGGTCGAAATGGGCTCGGTCGAGCGTACGCCCGGCTCGACTGAGGTGCGCTTTCGTGTGACCGACCTGCAGAATAATCTGACCGTGGTCTACAACGGCGCGCTGCCGGATCTCTTTCGCGAGGGCCAAGGCGTCATCGCGCAGGGGCAGCTCGGCGCCGATGGCGTGTTCCGCGCACGCGAGGTGCTGGCCAAGCATGACGAGAACTACATGCCGCCTGAGGTCGCGGAATCGCTGAAGCGCAGCGGCCGTTGGCAGGAAACGATCGGCCAGGGCAAATGATCGCCGAGGCCGGCCATTTCGCGCTGCTGCTAGCGCTCGCGATTGCCCTCATCCAGGCCATCGTACCGCTGATCGGCGCCGCGCGCGGCGATGCGGCATTGATGGATTTCGCGCGCGCGGCGGCGCAGGCGCAGTTCGCTTTCATTGCGGTCGCGTTCGGCTGCCTGACCTGGGCGTTCGTCGTATCCGATTTCACTGTTTCCCTGGTCGTGCAGAGCTCGCACTCGGCGAAGCCGCTGCTCTACAAGGTCACGGGCGTGTGGGGAAACCACGAGGGCTCGATGGTTCTGTGGGTCCTCATCCTCGCCCTGTTCGGCGCCGCCATCGCCGTTTTCGGCGACAATCTGCCGCCCGCCCTACGGGCGCGCGTGCTGTCGGTGCAGGCGATGATCGGCGTTGCCTTCCTGGCCTTCATCGTCCTCACCTCGAATCCATTCCGGCGCGTCTTCCCGCCCCCAGCCGACGGCAACGGCCTCAACCCGATCCTGCAGGACCCCGGCCTCGCCTTTCATCCGCCGCTGCTCTATCTCGGCTATGTCGGCTTCTCGACGGTGTTCTCGTTCGCCGTCGCGGCCCTGATCGAGGGCCGTGTGGATGCGGCGTGGGGCCGCTGGGTGCGGCCGTGGACGCTCGCCGCCTGGGCATCGCTGACGCTCGGCATCGCGCTCGGCAGCTGGTGGGCCTATTACGAGCTCGGCTGGGGCGGCTGGTGGTTCTGGGACCCGGTCGAGAACGCGTC
This sequence comes from Alphaproteobacteria bacterium, assembly GCA_036260035.1. Classification (GTDB taxonomy): domain Bacteria; phylum Pseudomonadota; class Alphaproteobacteria; order CACIAM-22H2; family CACIAM-22H2; genus DATAAP01. The sequence goes on from DATAAP010000107.1 coordinate 3,333, forward strand.
GTTCATGCCGTGGCTGGTCGGCGCCGCCCTGCTCCATTCCGCGATCGTGGTCGAGAAGCGCGACGCCCTGAAGAGCTGGACGATCCTGCTGGCGATCCTCGCCTTCTCGCTGTCGCTGATTGGCACCTTCCTGGTGCGCTCGGGCGTGCTCAGCTCGGTGCACGCTTTCGCGGTCGACCCCGCACGCGGCGTGTTCATCCTGGTGATTCTGATCGTCGCCATCGGCGGCTCGCTGACGCTCTATGCAATCCGCGCGCCCTCTCTCAAATCGGGCGGACTGTTCGCGCCGATCAGCCGCGAGGCCGGACTGGTGGTCAACAACCTGCTGCTGGCAACGGCGACTCTGACCGTCTTCCTCGGCACGCTCTATCCGCTGTTCCTCGAGGCGATGGGCGGCGCCAAGGTCTCGGTCGGCCCGCCTTTCTTCAACGCGACCTTCGTGCCGCTGATGGTGCCGCTGCTGTTCCTCGTGCCGATCGGCTCGCTGCTCGCTTGGAAGCGCGGCGATCTGGCCGGCGCGCTGACCCGACTGTGGGCCGCGGCCTGCGCCGTCCTCGTCATTGTGCTTGCTGCCCTGTGGCTCCAGGGCGGACCGGTGGGCGCACTGCTTGGCCTAGGGCTCGCCGCGTGGCTGATGGCGGGAGCACTAGTCGAATGGGCCGAGCGCATCCGCCTATTCCGCGCGCCCTTCGCCGAGTCGGTCAACCGGGCCGTCAACCTGCCGCGCTCCGCCTGGGGCATGACGATCGCGCATTTCGGCGTCGGCGTGATCGTCGCCGGCATCACGGCCACCTCCGCCTGGCAGATCGAGCGCGTGCAGCTCATGCGCGTCGGCGATGCCATTGAGATCGCCGGTTATACTGTCCGCTTCGCCGGCACCGACCGCGCCGACGGATCCAACTACTTGTCGCGACGCGGCATCTTCGAGGTCACGCGCGATGGACGCGCGGTTGCGACCATGTATCCGGAGAAGCGCTTCTTCCCAGTGCAGGGTATGCCGACGACCGAGGCGGCCATCCGCACCACGATCCTGGCCGATCTCTACATCGTGCTCGGCGACATCGAAGCGCCCAACGCACCGGGCGGCGGCGCGCCTAACTTCCTCCCGGAGCCGCGACCCGACACGGCGTGGACGGTCCGCATCTACTACAATCCGCTGGTGCCGTGGATCTGGATCGGCGCGGTGATCGCCGTGCTCGGCGGTGTCGTCTCGCTGACCGACCGGCGCCACCGCGTCGGGGCGCCGCGGCGCAGCCGGGCCCTTGTGCCGGAACCAGCGCAGGGCGACTGAACGATCCCTTATGCGCAGGCTGCTCTATCTCGTCCCGCTCGCCGCCTTCATCGCGGTCGCGATCTGGTTCGCCTTCGGGCTGACGCGCGACCCGAGCAAGGTGCCGTCGGCGCTGCTCGACCGGCCAATTCCCGAGTTCACGTTGCCGGCCCTGGCAGGTGTCAACGTGCCTGGGCTCGGCGCCGAGACGATCCGTGGCAAGGTTGCAATGGTCAACGTCTTCGCCTCGTGGTGTGTGCCGTGCAAGGTGGAGCATCCGATCCTGATGCGGCTCGCCGCCGAGAAGCGCGTGCCGATCTACGGCATCAACTGGAAGGACAAGGGCGCCGATGCCGCGCGCTGGCTCGCCGAACTGGGCAACCCCTATGCTGCGATTGGCCACGATGAATCAGGCCGAGTCGGGATTGAATGGGGCGTCTACGGCGCGCCCGAGACCTTCATCATCGATCGCGAGGGGCGCGTCCGCTACAAGTATGTCGGGCCGATCACGCCAGCCGTCCTACAGGAGACGATCCTGCCGCTGATCGCGCAACTCGAAAAATGATTCGCGCCCTTGCCCTGCTCCTCGGCCTATTGTGCGCGACGCCCGCGCTTGCGGTGCTGCCGCATGAGCGGATCGACGATCCAGCACTCGAAGCCCGCGCGCG
>DATAAP010000108.1:0-3836 GCA_036260035.1 Alphaproteobacteria bacterium
GTGCCGCGGTCGGCCTTGCGCACCGCCTTGGCGGCGTTGACCGTGGTGGCGCGGATCACGTCGGGCAGCTTCACGCCGAGCGCCAGGAATTTCGACATGGTGTGCAGCAGGTCGTAGGCCGGGCCTTTGATCGACAGCGAATGCACGTCCGACGAGATCACGTCGGGCAGGAAGCCGTGCTTGATCATCGCCATCGCCGTCTGGAAACCGAATGAGCCCGAGCCGTGGCCGATGTCGAAGATCACGCCGCGCTCGCGCGCCTCGATCACGTCGCGATGGATGCGCCCGTCGGCGGCGACCGCCGTATTCGGGAACGGGCGGAAGCAGTGCGTGATGATGTCGCCGGGCCGCAGCCGCTCCAGCACCTCGGGCCGATAGGGCGGTGGATGGTCGAGATGCGCCATCACCGGCAGGCCAAGATAATCGGCCGTCTCGAGCGCCATGTCGACGGGTGCGACGCCTGACGCGCCGGACGCGGTCTTGCCGACGCGCACCTTGATGCCGGCGAGGATGTCGGCATGTTCGCGGCCCGCCTCGATGCAGGCGCGCGGATGCAGCAGCCGCATGTCGTCGCACTCGCCGACCATCAGCCAATGACTGAATGCGAAGATGCCGGCGAAGGAGATGTTGATGAATGGCAGGATGCGCACTTCCGCCGGCTGGATCACGTGTTTGCGGAAGCCCGCGATGTTGCCGGCGCCCGCCGAGCCGGCATCGATGATCGTGGTGACGCCGCTCTGCCGCGCATAGGCGTCCGGATCGACGCCGAGCGACGTGCCACCCCAATAGACATGCGTGTGCAGGTCGATCAGCCCCGGAACCACGTACAGCCCGGACAGGTCGCGCTCCGCCTTCGCGGCGCCGAGCCCGCGCCCCACCGCCGCCACTTTGCCCTCGGCGAAAGCGACGTCGCTCACAGCCTCGATGCCCTGGCCGGGATCGATCACGGTTCCGTTACGCAGTACCAGGTCGAACATGCAGGACGTCGCTCCCCGAAGATGAAAGCGCTACCGTACACATTGCAGGGACTGCTCGCCACGGCGCGCCTGCCCGCGGAACGCAACCCGGCCGCCCGGGCGTTAGTGAACCGAAACCTGCGGCCCCGAAGGAGAGCCCGATGAGATGGATCGCGGTCATTGCAGTTTTGGCGGCCCTGCTGATCCAGGCCTGCGCCGACCGGCTCGTCGCGGCCGAGCGAGTGGTCGACACGCAGACCGGCCGGATCCGCGTCGAGCCCGTCGCCAGCGGCCTGGATCATCCGTGGGGCCTCGCCTTCCTTCCTGATGGCGGCATGCTGGTGACCGAGCGGCCCGGGCGGCTGCGGCTGATCGCCGACGGGCGGCTGTCGCCGCCGCTGCGCAGCGTACCGGCGGTGTTGGCGCAGGGCCAGGGCGGGCTGCTCGACGTCGCGATCGATCCCGATTTCGCGACGAGCCGCCTCGTCTATCTCTCCTATGCCGAGCCGGGCGACGGCGGCGCCGGGACGGCGGTCGCGCGCGGGCGCCTGAACGACGCGCGCACGGCGCTGGAGAACGTGCAGGTGATCTTCCGCCAGCAGCCGAAGGTCAGCGGCGGCGGCCATTTCGGCTCGCGCCTCGTCTTCGCGCGCGACGGCACGCTTTTTATCACAACCGGCGAGCGCTTCCGGTTCGACGCGGCGCAGGACCTCAACAGCCATCTCGGCAAGATCATCCGCATCAACCGCGACGGCTCGGTGCCGCGCGACAATCCCTTCGTCGGCCGCAGCGGCGCGAAGCCAGAGATCTGGGCCTACGGCATCCGCAATTCGCAGGGTGCAGCACTTCATCCGGAGACGGGGCAGCTCTGGGAGGTTGAGCACGGCCCGCGCGGCGGTGACGAGCTCAACATCATTGAGGCGGGCAAGAATTACGGCTGGCCGCTGGTGAGCTGGGGACGGCACTACAGCGGCCAGGCCATAGCGGAGCCGTCGACACGGTCCGATCTGGCGCAGCCCATCCGCCACTGGACGCCGGTGATCTCGCCGGCCGGCATGGCGTTCTACACGGGTAGCCTGTTTACCGCGTGGCGCGGCAACCTGATCGTCGGCGGGCTGACAGCGGGCGGCCCGACGCGGCTGACGCTCGACGGCGCCCGCGTGACCGGCGAGGAGCGGATCAACCTAGGCCAGCGCATTCGCGACGTGCGGCAGGGGCCGGACGGCGCCGTCTACCTGCTCGCCGACGCAAGCGACGGCGCCGTGCTGCGGCTCACGCCGGCGCGGTGACCCGGCGTCCTGCGGATAACCCGGCTATGGCGGGGGGCGTGTCCGGTCATGTACAGTCGCTGGAGGAAGCAGCGGCACCGGCTTGAGACGTGTCAAAGGTTATCGCTCTCAGTGTCGGTAGTGACGGCATTTGAGATCACATTGTTTCAGATGTCGGTCGTCATGAACCCGCCTCCAAAGATGGACCGTCGCACTGAGCTGACGAACGCCCTGCGTCGGCGGTATTTCGGATCGAACTGAGACACTCCGCAATTGAGCGTTAACGCGGCACGCCCTATTGTGCCGGGCACAGCTTGGGGGGCGCATGCTCGGTTTCGATCAGGTCTCAGAGTGGGTTGTGGCGTTCGCGCGTGACCACGCGGCGTGGATCGCGCCGATCACCTTCCTCATCACCTTCGCGGAATCGCTCGCCATCGTCAGCCTGTTCATCCCCGCCACCGTGATGCTGCTCGGCATCGGCGCGCTGGTCGCCGCCGGCGCGGTCGGGTTCTGGGAGGTCTTCGCCGCGGCGGTGCCCGGCGCCGTCCTCGGCAACTCCGTGTCCTATTGGTTCGGCCGGCGCTTCAAGCACTCGATCGCGGAGTCCCGCTTCTTCCGCAAGCGCCTCGACTTGCTTGCGCGCGGGCACGATTTCTTCGCGAAGCACGGCGGCAAGAGCGTCTTCATCGGCCGGTTTTTCGGCCCGACACGCGCGGTAGTGCCGCTGATCGCCGGCATGACGGAGATGCCGCGGCGTCCTTTCCTGTTCGCCAATGCAAGCTCGGCCGTCGTGTGGGTCATCCTTTCTATCGCTCCCGCCTTGTGGGGCGGCTCCATGCTGCCAAGCTTGGCCGGTGGACCGGCCGAGGCGCAAACGGTGGCACCGGCGAGCAGCAGCGCCCCGGCCGTGCCGATCCGCTAACCGGCAAAGTTTCTGCTTGGCAACTCTCCGGTTGCGGGACTCCGCAGCAGCCGACTAGAACGGACATGCGCCTTTCGCGCCGGCAAGTTCGCTTGGCGGCATCGGCGCAGGGGTGACAAGATTTCGGAATGGTGCGTAGCTACCGCGGCGCCACGGTCAGCATCATCGGCGCGCTGGAACGGGTGCCGCTTGCGCGCGTCCGCCGCGCGTTGCAGCGCCACGGCGCCAAGCTGTCGCGCCGCATCGAGACCGACACCCGCTTCACCGTCATCGCGCATGGCGCGGTCGGCCGCCTAGCACAAGGGCGCCTCAAACCGGTGATCCTGCAGGCCGGGTCCAGCCTGGTGACCGAGCACCGCTTCCTCAACGATCTCGGCCTACGCGCCCGCCCGATAACAAAGGCGCGCGACTATGATCGCGTCACGTTCGCGGCGGCGAGCCGCCTCACGCGGCGGGAACGGTTCTGGCTGGAGCTGTTCGATGTGATCGAGCCGCAGCGGGGCTTCTACGACTTCCACGACCTCATCCTCGCGCGTCAGATCCGGATGGTGATCGACGCGGGCGTCCCGCTCGCCGACGTGATCGGCGCCGCCATCGCCTTCCGCCGGAAGGCGGCGCGCGAGGCCGAGCAGCGCCCGGCCCTGCCACCGCCGCTTGCGGATGGCGAGCTCATCACGGGCATCGGCACAT
>DATAAP010000109.1:0-7948 GCA_036260035.1 Alphaproteobacteria bacterium
GGGACCTGCAGGATCCCCGGCGCGGTGCGCGCATTCGGCCGGTATGACGCCATCAGGCCGTCGATGCGCGCCGCGCCGACCAGTTCGGCCGGCGGCGTGGCGGAAGAAAGGTCGGCGCCCGCCCAGCGGCCGCGATCCGCAGCGGCACGGAGATCGGCCTCGGCGAGCAGGTGCGGACGCTCTTCAGCGCTCGTCCGCCGCCAGCGCGGCGCCAGCATCGCGAAGAGCTGCGCCTCGCTTGTGCCCGCGATCGCAGGCGGCGGCGCGAAGTGCACCGCGACGTCGTTGTGACGGACGAGGACGCTGGGCCGCGGGATCGCCGCGACAGCACGAAGGTCCTCCACGGTGATACCGGCGCCGATCGCCATCGCGCCGCTCGCGATCTGATCCGCAGTCGGGCCTTGATAGAATTCCGCAATGCCCCGGGCGCGGATGGCCGCAAGCACGGTGGACAGATCGTGCTGCACCAGCTGGTCACCCTCCGCGCGCGGCGCGCCATCCGCTCTGGCGAAAATCTGCCGCGCGGCTGGGTCGCGCGAGAGCGCTGCACCCGCAGCATTGAGGTCGTTGGAGAGCGCCCGCGAGACCGGCACACCGAAGCGCGCCAGGCCCTCGGCGGGCGCTATGAGCTGCTCCCAGCGGACCTTGCCTTGACGGCCGTAGAGCACGGCCAACCCGCGCACCATTGCCGGAACCGCGGCGGCACTCGGCGCCGACGGCGGCCGCGCCGTGAAGTCGAGCGCCTCGACCCGATTAAGGCGCGGATCGTAGATCAGGCACATTCCGCCGCCGCCGAGCCCGGCGCGCGATGGCAGCGTGACGGCCATCGTGAATGCGGCGGCCACTACGGCATCCGCGGCGCTGCCGCCGGCAGCGAGGACATCCCGGCCCGCCAGTGCGGCACGCGGCTCGTCGGCCACCACGCCGCCGGTGAAGCCTGGCGGTACGCCCGTCGTCTGCTGTCCGATGTTGCAGGCGGTCAGCGTCAAACCGAGCGCGACAGCCAGAATCAGGGGCTTGCATTGACGCCACCGCGCCGGCTGCTTACGTTTCGAAATCAAGCGAGGAACCCTAGCCTTTTGTTGAAGCGAACTATCCTGCTGTTGGCCGCCGCCGTGATCGCGCTCGGGGCCGGGGGAACGGCGCCGGCAAGCGCTCAGCAGCAACGAATCTCATTCATCCGCGACGCGGAGGTGGAAAGTACCATCCGCGCCTTTGCCACGCCACTTTTCGTGGCAGCGGGGCTGGATGCGAATGCGATCCGGGTCCACCTCGTGAACGACCAGGCGCTGAACGCGTTCGTGGCGAATGGCCTCAACATGTTCATCAACACCGGGCTGCTGATCCGCGCCGACAATGCCAACCAGATCATCGGCGTGATCGCGCACGAAACGGGCCACATCACCGGCGGACATCTGGTCCGGCTGCGGGACGGGCTCGCGGGCGCCACGACCGAGGCGATCGTCGCCATGGTGCTGGGCGCGGCCGCGGCGGTGGCCGGCGCTCCTGATGCCGGCGCCGCGATCATCATGGGCGGCACGCAGGCCGCGGAGCGCGGCTTGCTGCGCTATAGCCGCCAGATGGAGAGTTCCGCCGACCAGGCAGGCATCAACCTGCTGGAGCGCACGCAGCAATCCGCGCGCGGCATGATGGAGTTCCTCGACATCCTTGCGGACCAGGAGCTGCTGACGGTGGGCCGGCAGGACCCGTATGTGCGCACCCATCCGATCAGCCGCGAGCGGGTCGAGTTCATCCGCAATTTTCTCACGACTTCGCGCTACGCGGATGCGCCGATCAAGCCGGAATTCGTGGCGCTGCAAAAGCGCATGCGCGCGAAGCTGCAGGGCTTCATCGATCCTACGCGCGCGCTGCAGACCTACAAGGAAACCGATACCAGCATCGAGGCGCGCTATGCGCGCGCGATTGCGTACTCTCGGCGTCCGGACTATGCGAAGGCAATGCCGTTGATGGATGGCTTGATCGCCGACTGGCCCGATGACGGTTATTTTTACGAGATGAAGGGGCAGATGGTGTTCGAAAGCGGCAAGGCGCGCGAAGCCGAGCCGTTTTATGCGCGCGCGGTCGAACTCCTACCGAACGAGCCGCTGATCCGGATCGACCTTGCCCGCGTGCAGGTCGAAAGCGATTCGCCTGAGGCCACGCGCAAGGCGATCGCTAATCTCGAGATCGCCCGCCGGACCGAGAACAACAACACAGAGCTGTGGCGCCTGCTCTCGATCGCCTATGGCCGCGACGGCCAGATCGCGATGGCGCAGCTGGCGCAGGCGGAACGCGCGCTTCTACAGCGCCGCATGCCCGAAGCGCGCTCCTTCGCCGAGCGCGCCGAGCGCGGACTGCCGGCCGGCTCGCCGGGCGCGCTGCGCGCCCAGGACATCCGCCGCGCGGCGGAGAAGCCCAAAGACAGATAACCGCAGGGGTGGACATGGGGGAGCCTACGCACGCGCGCCCGGCCGGCACGCGCCGATCGTTTATAGCCGGAGGACTCGTGGCGACACTTGCTGGCCTCGGCGGTTGCGCCGAAAAGATGCCGGCGCCGCTGCCGACCGCCAATGGACGCTCGCTCGTGCTCGGGCCGGAGCCCGGCTTCAACCCGGCTGCATTGCCGGTCGACTGGTTCATCGCGCCGCCGCGCGGCGCCGATCGGTTCAAGGTGGTCGACGTCTCCGGCTCACCTGTGCTGCGCGTCGAAGTGCCCGGCGGCCCCCTGCTCGGGCGCCGGCTCGCCATGCCGCTGCTGGCAACACCGTATCTCCACGCAGGCTGGTATCTCGACCCCGGCCTCTATGCCGGCGGCCCGCGCGACGGCCTGCCGCGTGGGTTGAGGCTGGTCATCGGCTTCCGCGGCGGCACGCCCGGTGGGGCGCAGCTCGTCGATCGGGTCTTCACCGGCGACCTGCCCGCCTATGACCGCTTCATCGAGTTCCGGTTCGGCGGTATCGGCGCGTCGCGGCCAGAAGAGGCCTGGCTCGAACTGGCGGCGATCAGCGACCGCGGCACGCGCCGCGTGCTGCGCGGGCCCGAGCGCGGCCAGGCCGGACGCTGGTATGTGGAAGCGCTCGATATGGCGGCCATCTATGGCGGCTACTGGCCGCGTGACCGGCTGGCGCAGGTCGAGATCGCATTCGTCGCGGTCGGCGGGCTGCAGCATTTCATGCCGCCGCCGGAAAACGGCAGCGTTTCGCCGGCCGGCTACGTCGCGGAGATTTTACTGACGCGCTGAGGTCGAGGCTTGTCGCGATGCGGCCGCCATCCGAAGATGAACCGCACCTCTAGGAGCAAAGCCTTGCCGCAGATCGCCCGAACCGTTTTGATCGCCTTCGCCCTTCTTGCTTTAGGAGCGCCGAGCCTCGCGCAGCAGGCGCCGGCGCTCACCCGCGCGCAGATCGAGCAGATCGTGCGCGAGTATCTGCTCAACAATCCCGAGATCATCGTCGAGGCCATCGAGACGCTCGAAGCGCGTCAGCGGCAGGCGAAGCAGGCCGATCAGCGCGACGCGATCGCGGCCCACAAGGATCAGCTCTATCGAGATGCTGATGCACCGGTCGCCGGCAATCCGAACGGCGACGTGACATTGGTTGAGTTCTTCGACTATCGGTGCCCCTACTGTAAGCAGGTGGCGCCGGCGCTGACACAGCTGCTCAAGGAAGACAACAAGCTGCGCTTTGTCTTCAAGGAGCTCCCGATCCTCGGTCCGGACTCGGTCATCGCCGCGCGCGCAGCGCTCGCCGCCAATGCGCAAGGCAAGTACATGGCGATGCACTCGGCGCTGCTGCGCCACCGCGGCAGCTATGACGAAGCGACCGTGCTGCGCATCGCCACCGAGGCCGGGCTCGACGCCGCGCGCCTCAAGGCCGACATGGCAAAGCCGGAGATCGAGGCGATGATCGACCGCAACCGCAGCCTCGCGCGCGCGCTGTCGCTGACCGGCACGCCCGCCTTCATCATCGGCGACAAGGTCGTGCCCGGCGCCGCCGATCTCGAGACGCTTAAGATGCTGGTGGCCGAGGCGCGCAAGCGCTGAGCGTCAGGTCCGGAGATTCTCCAAGCCCTTCCAGTCGAAGCTGATGCCGTGGCCCGGCCGGCTCGGTGCGATCGCGACACCTTCCTCTATCCGCAACGGCTCGGCGACGTACTTGTCTAGCCCGAAGCCATGCGCTTCGAGATACGAGCGGTTCTGGCAGGCCGCGAGCAGATGCACCGTCACGTCGTGCGCGCCATGGCTGGTGACCGGGAGGTTGAAGGCCTCGGCGAGGCGCGCGATCTTCATGAACGCCGTGACGCCGCCGCAATTGGTGACATCCGGCTCCGGATATGTCACTGCGCCGCCCGCGATATAGGTCTTGAACTCCCAAAGCGAGCGCAGATTTTCCCCGGCAGCGACCGGCATGCCGCCCTCGCGCACGATGCGCGCATGGCCGGCGGGATCGTCGGGAATCGTCGGCTCCTCGAGCCAGACCAGATCGAAGGGCCGAAGCGCGCGCGCCGCGCGAATAGCGCCGTCGACGCTCCACTTCATGTTGGCGTCCACCATGAGCGGAAATCCCGCGCCAAGATGTTCGCGCATCTTGCTCACGCGCTCGACGTCCTGTCTCAGGTCGGCGCGGCCGACCTTCATCTTGATGGCTTGGAAGCCGCGCGCGAGATTGTCGTCCGTCTGGCGCAATAAGGCATCGAGCGGCAGCTCCAGGTCGATGCCGCCCGCATAGCACGGCACGCGCGGATCGTAGCCGCCGAGGAAGTTCCACAGCGGCAGATTCGCCCGCCGCGCCTTGAGGTCCCACAGCGCCATGTCGAAGGCCGAGAGCGCCAGCACGGTCGGCCCGCCGCGGCCGCCGTAATGCAACGCCCACCAGGCTTTGTGCCACAGGCGCTCGATCTCATCGGCCTCCTCGCCGGCCATGATCTCGGTGAACTCGCGGGCGAGGATCGCGTCGATGGCCGCACCGTTCCGTCCCACCGTGAAGGTATAGCCTACGCCTTCCGCGCCATCGGCGTCGCGCACGCGCACAGTGTTGAGCTCGAACGCGCGCATGTCGCCATGCGTCGAATCGGTCAGGACGACCGGCAGTGGGATGCGGTAGAAGCCGGCCTCGACCGCGGCGATGCGGGCCATCAGGGCTCAGCGTCGGGCTGCTTCGAGGGCTGCGCCTTGTCGAAAGCCTCGAGCTTCATACATTCGGCGAAGATCCGCATGATCGTCGGGAAGGCGCCCAGAGCAGCATCGTCGAGGAAGCGCTTGGCGTTGAACACCTGCGGGACGAGGCAGACATCGGCCATGGTCGGCCGGTCACCGTGGCAGAACTTGCCGCTGCCCGTCTTCAGCACGCCTTCGATGCCGCGGAATCCCTCGATGATCCAGTGGCGGTACCAAGCGTCGTGCTGAGCATCGCTCACCTTCAGCACGCCCTTCAGGTAGTTCAGGACGCGCAGATTGTTGAGCGGGTGGATGTCGCAGGCGATCGACAGTGCGATCGCACGCACCCGCGCGCGCTCGGCAGGCGCCTTCGGCAGTAACGGCGGATTGGGGTGCGTCTCGTCCAGATATTCGATGATCGCCAGCGATTGCGGCACGACGGCCGCCCCGTCCTCCAGCGTCGGGACGAGACCCATCGGGTTGAGCTTCAGGAAGGCAGGCGCGTTCTGCTCGTTCTTGCGCAGGTGATGGAACGCGTTGTCGTAGCTGATGCCCTTGATATTGAGCGCGATGCGCGCACGGAACGCGGCCGAGGAACGGAAATAGCCGTGAAGTTTCATCTCAAACGTGTCCCTCCCGAAACTGACGCGGCGGACTGTAGCAGCACGCCTAGTGCCGCGCCAACCCGCAAGGGACGGTGACCGCGCAAGCCGGTCCGGCTACACTGATCGGCGCTCAGGCTGCTTTTCGACAGGGCCGCATGCCGACCCAATCAGGGAGGACCACATGGCTGTCGCAAGCGTCACGCGCATCACCGCCGCTTCGCCGCAGGGATTCGATGCCGCCGTCAGAGAGGGCGTGCAGCGCGCCGCGAAGACACTGCGCGGCATCACGGGCGTTCACGTCCTCGAGCAAAAGGCGAAGGTCATTGACGGCCGGATCGACGAGTTCCGTGTCACCATGGAAGTAACGTTCGTACTCGAGGACTAGCCGTAGCCCGCTGAGGGGTGGCGGGATAGGACGGCCGGAGCGATCATCGCGCGCTGTATCTGACCACCTTCTGGTCGATCGCGCCGAAGATCGAGCGGCCGGCGGCGTCGAGCATTTCGATGCGAATGCGGTCGCCGAACTTCATGAACGGCGTCGACGGCTTGCCGTGGTCAAGCGTCTCTAACGTGCGCTTCTCGGCCAGGCAGGACGATCCCGTGCTGCGATCGCGGTTCGACACCGTGCCCGAGCCGACGATCGTGCCGGCCGCGAGGTTGCGCGTGCGCGCGGCGTGCGCGATGAGCTGGCCGAAATCGAAATTCATGTCGGTTGCCGCGTCTGGACTGCCGAACCAGGCACCGTTGAGATAGCTGATCAGCGGCAGATGCACCTTGCCGCCGTCCCAAGCGGCACCAAGCTCGTCCGGCGTCACCGCCACGGGCGAGAAGCTCGAGGCCGGCTTCGACTGGAAGAAGCCGAACCCTTTGGCGAGCTCCCCCGGCACGAGGTTGCGCAGACTGACGTCGTTGACCAGCATCAGCAGCTTGATGTGGCGCCGCGCGCGCTCGGGTGTTACCGCCATCGGCACGTCGTCGGTGACCACCGCGACTTCGGCCTCGAAATCGATTCCGTGCGCCTCGTCGACCGCCGGTATATCGTCATACGGGCCGAGGAAGGAGTCCGAGCCGCCTTGGTACATCAGCGGATCGGTGTAGAAGGATGGCGGCATCTCGGCGCCGCGGGCCTTACGCACGAGTTCGACATGATTGAGATAGGCGCTGCCGTCGGCAAACTGGTAGGCGCGCGGCAGCGGCGCTGCCAGCTGCGTCAGATCCAGCTTAAACGCGCGCTCGTCGCCACAACAATTCAGGTGGTCCTCATTGAGCAGCCGATAGACGGAGGCGAGCTCGGAATGGACCTCGTGCCACGCGTCCAGCGCCGCCTGCAGCGTGCCTGCGATCGCGGGGACTTTCACGGCAACCGAAAGATCGTGCGAGACGACAATCAGAGCGCCGTCGCGCCCGCCTTCCTTGAGTGTCGCAAGTTTCATCGTTTTCGCCCGCAGGTTATCCGGGCGGAAACTAGCAGAACTCGGCGCGCGGAACAGCTCTAGCGGCCGCCGGGCACGGACGGCTGGGGCCTAGCAGGCTTGCGCGGATCTTCCCAGCCGTTGCGCACCATGCACGCGTCGTACGCGTTCTGCTGAGGCACGGTCGCAGCGAACCCCGCGACGTTCATCGAAGCTTCCCAGCACCGCGCGTTTGCCTCGTTGAAGGACAGCGGCCGCTCCGGGCTGCCCGACCTTTGAATAGGGCGATATCCGCCCTGAGGATCGAGGGCACAGCCCGCAAGCACGATCATCGCTGCCGCAAATGCGGCAGAGGCGGGAATATGTCTGACCGAATCTCTTGTCATCGCATAAAGCCTCGCTTGAAGCGTCACAGCGGCGCACTCTGCGGCATTGAACGCATTGCCGCAGGTCGGCGGCAGCGAATCTCGCCAAAAGAGAGCAGCGCATGCCGAACGAGCACGGCGCCGCTGTCACTAAAATTTCGCGGAACGGATGAAGACGGCTCGTCCGTCGCTTACATGACCGCGCGCCTGTCCGCCCATCCCTGGCGTGCCATGCAGGCGTCGTAGATTCGCGACTGGGCTGCCGTCGCGGCATTGCCGGCAGTGTTCATCGCAAGCGCCCAGCATTCCGAATGCGCCTCTGCGAAGGCGCGCGCATCGGGCCGCGTCTGCGTCATGCCATTATTCTCCGCGCATCCAGCCAGAATTGCTGCACCAGTCGCGATCACCGCC
>DATAAP010000110.1:0-5776 GCA_036260035.1 Alphaproteobacteria bacterium
CGGCGTGATCTGCAGGATGCCGGCTTCGTTATAGACCTGACTCGCCGGAATCGACGAGGACGAGCAGAAATGCCCCGCGACGAATACAACCTTCTTGCTGGCGAGCTGGTTCGCGACAGCCACCGCCTGGCGCGGGTCGCAAGCATCGTCCCCAACCTCAAGCCGCAGCTTACGGCCCATGACGCCGCCCTTGGCGTTGATATCGTCGACCGCCATCTGCGCGCCGCGCCGCATCTGCTCGCCGAAGATCGCGTATTGGCCCGTGATCGGCCCCGCCACGGCGATCGTGATTTCCTGGGCCGAAGCCCCGGAGACGCCCTGGGCGCCCGCAGCGAGCGCCGTCGCCGCCAGGAGGCCCAGAATGGTCTTACGCATCGGATTTATCTCCCTGTTATGGACACGGATGGGCCCGGACTGGCCCTGCTCATCCCGGGCAGCCCGCTTGGGTTGCAGCCGGGTGATCTGGTGGCGGAGTCTAGAACCCCCGCGCGAAACCGGCAACTTCGATCATGCAGACGAACCGTCCATGGGGCGCGTCCGCCAGCTCAATAGGCCGACCCGCTCGTACAGCCATGGGTATTGAGTCGTCATCTTATGCGCGAGCATCAGGCGATAGGCAAACGCGCCGATCAGGATGATGACCAGCGCATCCACCGCGAACCCGACCGGCGACAGCAGCTGGCCGTGGAACAAGCTCCAGCTGAAGAAGCGATTGGCCGCCGCGAGCAGGAGCCCGTAAGGAATCATCTGCCAAAGCGGCCGCCATGTGCCGGCAAGCGCCTGGCCGGTCATGAACGCAGCACCGCCGAACAGCACCAGCGTCACGCCGATGAAATCGCCGATCGAGCTGCCGAGCAATTCCCTAATCATCGCGGAGGACCCATCAGTGCTTCTGGCCGCCTTCGAGATAGGCGGCTCGGACCTCGGGATCGGCGAGCAGCTGCGGGCCCGATCCCGCCATTGTGATGCGGCCGTTGACCAGCACGTAGCCGCGATGCGCAAGCTTCAAGGCGTGGTAGGCGTTCTGCTCGACCAGCAGGATGGTCATGCCTTCGCGCGCATTGATCTCGCGGATCGTCTCGAAGATCTGCTTGACCAGCAGCGGCGCCAGGCCGAGCGAAGGCTCGTCGAGCAGCAGCAGGCGCGGCCGGCTCATCAGCGCGCGGCCGATCGCCAGCATCTGCTGCTCGCCGCCTGAGAGCGTGCCGCCGCGCTGGTTGCGGCGCTGCTCCAGCACCGGGAACAGTTTGAAGACGCGCGCGAGGTCCTCCTCATAGCGCGCGGGATCGGCGATGGTGGCGCCCATCTGCAGGTTCTCGGTGACCGTCATGCGCGGAAAGATGCGGCGGCCTTCCGGCGACTGCGCGATGCCCAGCCGCACGATCTCGTGCGTTGCCAGCCGCGAGATGTCCTGGCCCTCGAACGCGATCGTGCCGCGCGAGGCCACCGGCTTGCCGCAGATCGTCATCAGCAGCGTCGATTTGCCGGCCCCGTTGGCGCCGATCAGGGTGACGATCTCGCCGCGCTCCACTTCGATGCTGACGCCCTTGAGCGCCTCGATCGGGCCGTAGAACGTGTGGACGTTCGCGACGCGCAACATGATCACTTCCTGACCGGCTTGACCGCGCCAGCGCCGGCAGCCGCGGGACTGCCTGGGCGCGTCAGGTCCGCCACGATCTCCGGCGGCAGCTCCTCGGTCTCCTCCTCGCCGAGATAGGCGCGGATCACCGCGGGATCGTTGCGCACCTCGCGCGGCGCCCCCTCCGCGATCTTGCGGCCGTAATCGAGCACGACCACGTGGTCGGAAATCTCCATGACCACGCTCATGTCGTGCTCGATCAGCAGCACGGCGCAACGCGTCTGGTCGCGGATGTAACGCAGCAGCTCGTTGAGCGCCGCCGATTCGCGCGGGTTCAGGCCCGCCGCCGGCTCGTCGAGGCACAACAGCGCGGGGCGCGTGCACATCGCGCGCGCAATCTCCAGGCGGCGCTGGTCGCCGTAAGGCAGGTTGCCCGCCTCCCAGTCGGCCTTGTCGACCAGATTGGTCTGCTCCAGCCAGAACGAGGCAAACTCGACCGCCTCGCGCTCGGCCGCGCGGAAATCCGGCAGCCCCAGCAGGCCCTTGATGGTCCAACCGGACGCCTTCATCAGCCGATTGTGCTGCGCGACCATCAGGTTCTCGAGTACCGACATCTTCGGAAAGAGCCGGATGTTCTGGAACGTGCGCGCGACGCCGGCCTGCTGGGCGATGCGGAAGCCTTCCATCCGCTCGAGCAGCCAGACTTTGCCGTCTCTGCGCATGGCGAGCCGCCCGACAGTCGGCTTGTAGAACCCGGTCAGGCAGTTAAAGACGGTCGTCTTGCCGGCGCCGTTCGGGCCGATGATGGCGGTGATCGCCCGCTCGCGCGCGCCGAATGACACGTCGTCGACGGCCACGAGCCCACCGAAGCGCATCGTCAGGTGCTCGACCTCCAGGATGACGCCGTCCGGCGGCGGCAGCTGGGCGGCATCGTCGATCATGGGGCGCTCCCGCCCGCCGGCCGCAGCGAGATGGTCGGGTCGCGGTGCGAGACTAGGCCCTGCGGCCGCCAGACCATCACCGCGACCATCGCAGCGCCGAAGGCAAGCATGCGGAACTGCGCGAAGTCGCGCAGGAACTCGGGCGCCAGCACCAGGAATGCGGCCGCGATGACCACGCCGAGCTGGCTGCCGAGGCCGCCGAGCACGACGATCGCAAGGATGGTGGCGCTCTCCGGGAACGTGAAGCTCTCAGGGCTGATGAAGCCCTGGCGGGTTGCAAAGAATGAGCCGGCGAAGCCGCCAAACATCGCGCCGATCGCGAATGCCGACAGCTTGGTGTTCGTCGGGTTGATGCCCAGCGAGCGGCAGGCGATCTCGTCCTCGCGCAGCGCCTCCCAAGCGCGGCCCACGGGAAGCTTGCGGATGCGCATCGAGAAGAAATTGGTCAGCAGCGCCAGCATCAGGATGACGTAGTAGAGGAAGTACGTCCGGTGCATGACATCGAATTCGATGCCGAAGAGCTGATGGAAGGTCGTGGTGCCTTCCGGCGCGCTGCGCGCGAAGGGAAAGCCGAAGAAGGATGGCCGCGGGATCGCGCTGAGGCCGTTTGGCCCGCCGGTGAACTGCTGCCAGTTGAGCAGGATGATGCGGATCATCTCGCCGAAGCCGAGCGTCACAATCGCGAGATAGTCGCCGCGCAGGCGGAGCACTGGGAAGCCGAGCAGTATGCCGAACATCGCGGCGAAGGCGCCCGCGAGCGGCAGGCACTCCCAGAAGCCCAGACCGAAATGCTGCGACAGCAGCGCAAACGAATAGGCGCCGACCGCGTAGAACGCGACGTAGCCGAGATCGAGCAGCCCGGCGAGGCCGACAACGATGTTCAGCCCCCAGCCGAGCATCACGTAGATCAGAACCGAAATCGAAATGTCGATGATGTAGCGGTCGGAGAAAGGCAGGAAGGGCAGCGCCAGGGCAAAGACGGCAAGCAGCGCACCGATCAGGTCGTTCAGCGGGATGCGCGACGGTCGCGGCAGCGAAAAGCTGAACGCCTTGGCGAAGCGCTTCGGGTGCGCCTGGCGCAGCAGCACCAGCAGGAAGCGGCCGATGAATACGGCGACGACCGCGATGACGACCCACGACCAGCGCGCCTGGACGGTCACACCGCCGGGAATATCGACCAAGTGAAAGCCCAGCATCGGAAAGGCGAGCATTAGGGCGACAAAGGCGGCCAGGGCCGATTCCTTGAGGCCGGCGGCGAGAAAGCTGGGTGCGGCGCGGCGTTCGACGATCGTGGCCAAGGCTCAGACCTTTTCCACTTCCGGCCGGCCGAGCAGGCCTGTCGGTCGGAAGATCAGCACGATGACGAGAATCGCGAAGGCCGCGACATCCTTGTACTCGATCGAGAAATACGCCGACCAGAACGCCTCGATCAGCCCGATCAGCAGGCCGCCCAGCATGGCGCCCGGCAGCGAGCCGATGCCGCCCAGCACCGCGGCCGTAAACGCTTTGATGCCGGCAACGAAGCCGATGTAGAAATCGATCACGCCGTAATACATGGTGACCATCACGCCCGCGACCGCCGCGAGCGCCGCACCGATCACGAAGGTGTAGGAGATGGTCTTGTCGACATCCACGCCGACCAGCGACGCCATCTTGAGATCCTGCTCGCAGGCGCGCTGCGCGCGGCCGAGCGCCGTGTTGTGGATCAGATAGGTGAATCCCGCCATCAGCCCCACGGTCAGCAGGATGATGATAATCTGCAGATAGCTGATCGCGACCGTGAAGCCGCTGGCCGAGGTGAGCAGCGGCAGGTTGCCCTGCACGATCGGCTGCAGCGGCTTGATCTTGGCGCCCTGCACGATCTGCACGTAGTTCTGCAGGAAGATCGACATGCCGATCGCCGAGATCAGCGGCGCCAAGCGGAAGGAGCCGCGCAGCGGCCGATAAGCGATCCGCTCGTTGGCCCAGCCATACATGGCGGTGAAGAACATCGTGACCACGAGCACGATCACGATCGCCAGCGGCGCCCAGGTGATCCCGCCCATCCCCAGCAGGGTGAAGCTGATCACCGAGATGAACGCACCGATCATGTAGATTTCGCCGTGCGCGAAATTGATCATGCCGATGATGCCGTAGACCATCGTGTAGCCGATGGCGATCAGGGCGTAGATTGCGCCGAGAGTCAGCCCGTTGATGAGCTGCTGTACGAAATACTCCATGGGCTCCCGCTTGCCCTACCCTGTTCAACGCGCGCCGCTGGGTGCGACGCGGGCCGGTCTTTTAGATTGGGACCGGCACATTGGCAACGACTGTAGCTGGAGCGGCGTCCCGCGCAAAGCGGATAAGACATGGGGCTAGCGCGGCTTGCGATCCTGCCCGGCGCGGCGTGCCAGCACGGATTCCAGTTTTCGCAGCGCATTTTGTCGCAGGGTCGCCTCCGAGGCGGTCGCCGGCCCGACCACCGACACTTCGGTGAGTGTCTCCGTGTCGACAGCGCTGACTTTGACGCTGTTGCCGATGCGGTAGAACTCGAAGATGACGTCGCGCCCCATGTCGGTTCAGCCTAATCCAACGCGCTCCGCCAAGCTGCACCCTTCGCCGAGCGCGGCTTGCCGCCCAAATATTTTAAGCTTAAAATAATTTCCGAATCCAGCGGGGAGCGGGGACATGGCCGGGACGGCCTTCAGCGTCGACATGCCGATCCGCTTCTCCCATTCCGATCCGGCCGGCATCGTCTACTACCCGAACTATTTCGACATGTTCAATGCGGTGATCGAGGACTGGTTCACCGGAGCCCTCGGCATCGACTATGCGGCACAGGTTCTGGAATCGCGCATCGGCCTGCCGACCGTGCACGCGGAATGCGACTTCTTCCGCCCCAGCCGCATGGGCGAGAAGCTCACCTACACCCTGCTCGTACGCGGCATCGGCCGTTCTTCTTTCCGGCTGGAGATCGTCGGCCATGTCGGCACGCAGGAGCGCCTGCGCGCACGCCTGGTTCTGGTCGTGATCTCCTTGGAGACGCAGCGCGCCGTCCCTATCCCGCCTCTCTTTCGCGAGCGGTTCACCGCCTATCAGCAGGCGAGCGAATCGTGGCAGCTTCCCGCATCGGCATGAGCATGAAAATCCTGAATCCCAAGAGCTGGGCGAAGCCGAAGGGCTACGCCAACGGCATCGCCGCGCGCGGCACCCTCGTCTTCGTCGCCGGCCAGATCGGATGGAACGGCGCAAAGGAGCAGTTCGAGAGCGACGATTT
>DATAAP010000111.1:0-8387 GCA_036260035.1 Alphaproteobacteria bacterium
GTTTTCCGGTCGCGCTGGCCCTTGGCGGGGCCTCGATGCTGTTCGTCTTCATCGATGAGTACATCCCGCTGCTCGCGGTCGTGCACCGGACCGCCGACGGCGTGAACTCATTCCCGCTGATGTGCGTGCCGTTCTTCATCATGGCCGGGCTCCTGATGAATACCGCCGGCATCACCGAGCGCATCTACAGCTTTGCGGTTGCGCTGGTCGGCTGGATGAAGGGCGGGCTCGGTCAGGTCAACGTGGTCGGCTCGGTGATCTTCTCCGGGATGTCGGGCACTGCGGTCGCGGACGCCGCCGGCCTCGGCACCATCGAGATCAAGGCGATGAAGGATCACGGCTACGATCCCGAGTTCGCCGTCGGCATCACGGCAGCGTCGTCGATCCTAGGGCCGCTAATGCCGCCGTCGCTTCCGATGGTGCTGTTCGGCCTGACGGCCAACGCCTCGATCGGCCAGCTTTTCGCGGCCGGCATCCTTCCGGGCTTGTTCCTCGCCACGATGCTGATGCTCATGGTGGGATATTTCGCGCATGTGCGCGGCTACCACCGGGACGCGCGCTTCCAGCTCCGGGAGCTGGGGCGGCAGTCCGTACGCGCTTTCCTGCCGATGATGACACCGGTGCTTCTGATCGGCGGCATGCGGATCGGCGCCTTCACCCCGACCGAGGCGGCTATCGTCGCCTGCGCATACGCCCTGTTCCTGGGCTTTTTTGTCTATCGCTCGCTGACCTTCAAGGCCGTGGCCAAGGTCTCCATCGAAACGGTCGAGATTACCGCGGTCGTGCTACTGATCGTGGCGGGCTCGGAGATTTTCGGCTGGCTGATCACGACGACCAAGATCGCCGATCAGATCGCCGACATGGTCCTCGCAATTACCAGCCGGCCGTGGCTGATCCTCCTCCTGGTCAATATCTTCCTCTTGTTCATCGGCTTGGCCATGGAGCCGGTGCCCTGCATCCTGATTCTTACGCCGATCCTCTTGCCGCTGATGGAGAAGATCGGCGTCGATCCGATCCAGTTCGGCGTGATCATGGTGCTGAACCTGTGCATCGGGCTGCTGACCCCGCCCGTGGGAATCGTCGTGTTCATCCTCGGCCGAATAGCCGGGCTATCCTTCGAGCGCGCCTCGAAGGCGGTCCTGCCGTTCATGATCCCCATGCTGGTCACGCTTGCCGCCGTGACCTACTGGCCGGAAATGGTCCTCTACTTGCCGAAGCTGTGGTATCGCTAGACGATGACCATCCGGACGATCTTTGCCAAGGCGCGGGTCGTGCCTGTGCTGACCATCGACGATGCAGATGCTGGAGCGGACCTCGCCAAGGCGCTGGTGGCCGGCGGCATGCCGGTGCTCGAGATCACACTGCGGACGCGGGCAGCCTTGGCCGCTGTCGAGAAGATCAGGTCGGCGGTTTCCGGCGCCGTGGTCGGCGTCGGGACGGTGATCCGCTTACAGGACGTGCGTAGCGCGGTCGACGCGGGCGTGCAGTTTGCGGTGAGCCCGGGGCTGAGCGAGGAGCTGGCTAAGGCCGCATCCGACGCGCGGCTTCCCTACATGCCGGCAGTGCAGACGGGCTCGGAGATCATGGCGGCGCGCCGCCTCGGATTCACGACGCTAAAGTTCTTTCCGGCGCGGCCGGCCGGCGGCGTCGCGGCGCTCAAGGCGTTCGCGCCGGTGTTCCAGGACGTGGCGTTCTGCCCGACGGGCGGCGTCACTGCGGACGATGTCCGCGACTACCTGCGGCTCGAAAACGTGGTGGCGGTCGGCGGGTCGTGGATGGTGCCTGCCGATCCCGTCAAGGCGCGCGACTGGCGCGCAATTGAGGGGCTTGCGCGGAAGACCATGAGCGCGCTGCGCTAAGCGCTATAGAATTCCGTAGCGGGCGAACACGTCCTTCAGCTTCTCGCCTTTGCGCAGGGCATCGCGGGTGCGGTTCTCGCCCGACACCTTGTCGAGCGCGGCGACGAGCGCCTTCTCTTCGATACGTCGCGGGATGACGACAACGCCATCGGCGTCACCGAAGACGAGGTCGCCCGGCTCGACATGCACGCCCGCAAGTTCCACCGGCACGTCGATCGCGGCGACCTGGCCGCGGCCCTTGGAGTCGAGCGGGCCGATGCCGCCGTGGAAAACCGGAAACCTCATCGCGCGGATGGCGCGGATGTCGCGGGTCAGGCCGTCGGTGACGCAGCCCGCGGCCTTGCGCGCCTTCGATGCCGTCGACAGCAGCTCGCCCCACGGCGCGATGCGCTGCGAACCGCCGCAGGCGAGCACGGCGACCTCTCCCGGCTTGAGGTCGTCGATCAGTGCTATCTCCAGCTCATACGGGTTTTCGCCCTGCGCCACGTGGTAGACCTCGCGGTAGACGCCGGTGCGCGCGCGTCCGAGCATCACCAGCCCTTCGTCGAGCGGCCGAATGTTCGGCGCCATCGCCTGGTCGCGATAGCCAAGCCCGTCGAGCACGTCGGAGACGACGGCGACGAATAGCTTGCGCCGGGCGAGGGCGAGCAGGTCACGTTTGGCCATAGTCTTAATAGGTAGCGCGGCCGCCCGAGATGTCGAACACGGCGCCGGTCGAGAAGCTGCACTCCTCCGAGGCGAGCCAGGCGACCAGGGCGGCTATCTCCTCGATCTTGCCGAACCGGCCCATGGGGATCTTCGAGAGCATGTACTTGATGTGCTCTTCCGTCATCTGCTTGAAGATGTCCGTCTCGACCGCGGCCGGGGTGACGCAGTTGACGAGGACGCCGCTCTGGGCGAGCTCCTTGCCGATCGACTTCGTCAGCCCGATCAGCCCTGCCTTCGCGGTGCTGTAGGCCGGCGCGTTGGGATTGCCTTCCTTGCCGGCGATCGACGCGATGTTCACAATGCGGCCGTAACCTTGTTTGATCATGCCGGGCACGACCGCGCGCATGCAGAGGAATGGACCGGTGAGGTCGACCTCCATCACCTTGCGCCAGTCCTCGGGCGTGTATTCCCACGTCTTGAGATTCGGCCCCGTGATGCCGGCGTTGTTCACGAGGATATCGACGCGTCCCATCTGCCCGATCGCGGCTTGCGAGGCGGCGGTCACGGAGGTCACGTCGGCGACGTCGACCGTGGTCTGATGCACGCTGCCCTTGCCGGCCAGCCGCTTGACCGCCGCGTCCAGGGCGTGTGCGTCCTGGTCCCACAGACTGACCTCGGCGCCGGAGTCGAGCATGCGCTCGACGATGCTGAGGCCGATGCCCCGCGCGCCTCCGGTCACGACTGCCTTGCGGCCTTGCAGGTCGATCTTGTTCATTCGGTCCGGTCCCCTCGGCTCTTTCGGATCGGGCGCATTCTGGGTGATCGAGCGAGGTCTGGCAATCGTCAAGGCGGATTTGTAATCGCTCCGAAGCCGGGTAAGATCGCTCGGGACCACGAGCGGCTGGCCTGGCATGAGCAAAGCGCTCGAGATCGATCGCCTCGAAGTGAGCTACGGCGCCGTGCGCGTCCTGCATGGCGTGTCGCTCGACATAGCGCCGGGCGAGTTCGTTGCGCTGCTCGGGTCGTCGGGTTGCGGCAAAACGACCTTGCTGAGGGCCCTCTCCGGTTTCGTGCCGGTCGCGGCTGGCACGATCCGGGCAGCTGGCGTCGAGATCACGCATGCGCCGCCGGACCGGCGCGGCATGGCGATGGTGTTCCAGTCCTATGCGCTCTGGCCGCATATGACCGCGGCGCAGAATATCGGCTACGGTCTGCGCGTCCGGCGTTGGCCGCGCGAGAAAATCCGCGCGCGGGTCGAGCAGATGCTGACGATGCTGAAGCTCGATGGGCTTGGCGAGCGTCCGGTCACCCGGCTCTCGGGCGGGCAGCGTCAGCGCGTGGCGCTGGGACGCGCGCTGGCGGTCGATCCGAAGATCCTGCTGCTCGACGAGCCGCTGTCGAATCTCGACGCGCGCATCCGCGCCGACATGCGGCACGAGATCAAGACGCTGCAGACCGCGCTCGGCATCACCGCGATCCATGTGACGCACGACCGCGAGGAGGCGATGGTGATGGCAGATCGTATCGTCATCCTCGACGCCGGCAAGATCGCGCAGATCGGCCCGCCCGAAGAAGTCTACAACCGGCCGGTCTCGCCTTTCGTCGCGGCGTTCATGGGTGCGGGCAACGCGATCCGGCTCAACGTGTCCGCGACCGCGGACGGGCTGATGGTAGACCCCGGACCGCATAACGGCGCGATGGCGATTGCGTTGAGCGAGACCGCCGCGCCCGGACCGGTGGTCGCCCATTTCCGCAGCGAGCAGGCGACATTGACGACTGGCGAACCGGCGGAGCAAGGCCTGATGCTGTGGGGCCGGATCGCGCAGGCGGCTTATCCCGGCGGCTTCTGGCGCTATGCGGTCGCGGTCGGCGAGCAACGGTTCCTGGTCGACGATCTGCGCCGGTTCACGGTGGGCGAGGAGGTCCGCATCCGGTTGCCTGCCGAGGCGCTGTACATCTATCCGGACGAATCCCGTGGGAGCACTGCACGGGCGTAACAGTTGCGGCCTAGCATGCCGCGCGACAACAGGGAGGCAACGATGAACAGACGAAGCGTGTTGGTGACCCTGACCATGGCCGGGCTTGTGCTGGCGCTGACTCCGGCGCTGGCACAGCAGCGCGTCACCGTGAACGTGATGACAGCCGGCGACCAAAACATGGTCGAGTACGTCACGGACTATCTCGCACCACTGTTCGAGAAGCAGAATCCCGGCATCCGCGTCCGTGCGGTCGGCACCGGGCCAGGCGATGCCGGCTCGCAAAAGATCTGGGAACGGCTGGACGCGCAGCGTAAAGCGAATGCCAGTGCCTGGGACGTTGACGTCGCCGTCGTGCACCAGCGCATGGCGGGGCAGATGGTGCAGGAGGGCCTGCTCAACCGCTATCGCGATTCGGTCGACACCGGCAAGCTGGTCAGCCGCGACACCGCGCGCAAGGCGCTCGGCACCGATGTTGACGGCTACGTGCTGCCGATGTTCCACAGCCAGACGGCGCTCGCCTACAATCCGGCCTTAGTGCCGAACCCGCCGAAGACCTACGACGAGCTGGTCTCCTGGGTGCAGGCCAACCCGCGCAAGTTCGGCCATAACGGCATCAAGGGTGGCATGTCGGGCGTGGCTTTCGTGTTCGGCTGGGTTTATGCAAACTCGCCAAATCCGGCGCAGCTCATGGAAGGCCCATACGACCCGGCGCTCAAGAACACCTGGGGCCCCGCCTTCGCCAAGCTCAAGGAGTTCAACAAGAACGTCGTGATCACGCCCGGCAACGCCGGCACGCTCGACATGCTCAATCGCGGTGAGATCGCGATGGGCCCGGTTTGGGTCGACATGTTCTACACCTGGCAGGCTGACGGCAAGCTGCCGCCGACCATGCGGCTGCAGTTGCTGTCGCCTGGCATGCCGGGACAGCCGATGTACTACGTGATTCCGCAGAAGGCTGCTAATGCCGAGGCCGCGAAGAAATTCGTTGCCTTCGCCACGAGCCCGGCGATCCAGGCGGAGGGCATCGTCAAGCGCTTCAATTGGTACCCCGGCATCGACGCGCAGCACGTGCAGTCGCATCTCGACCACGCTGCCTGGGAGCGGCTGTTCAAGGACGTCTCGCCGCAGGATCTGGCCAGCAAAGGCAAGCCGATGCCGATCAGCGAGTACTTCAAGGAGATCCAAGAGGCCTACGAGCGCCAAGTCGCCAACTGATCTGGGGCTGCGCCGGCGCGAGGCCGGCGCAGCCGCGCTCGCCATGCACTCCCGCCTGCTGTCCTTCGCTCTGGTGGCACCGGCGCTTGCGCTGGTCGCGGCCCTGTTCGTCTATCCACTGGCGTTTTCGCTCGGCAGCGCGTTCACCGTCCAGGGCGGTATCGGGCTCGATAACTTCGCTAAAGCCTTCGAGCTCTATCAGACCGACATACTGTTCACCTTCGTCATCATCGGCATCTCCACCGCGCTGATCGGTGCGTTGTCGATCGCGATCGGCGGCTATCTGGTGCTGGGCGAGCATCCGCTCGCGGTCGCGGCGCTAGGCTGGCTCTACCGCTGGCCGCTCTTCGTGCCCTTCATTGTGGCCGCGCAGTGCATGCGCACGTTTCTCGCGAAGAACGGACTGATGAACAACGCCATTGTCTCGACCGGCCTGCTCGATGCGGCGTCGACGCAGAGCTTCCTCGACTGGCGCGGCATCGTCATCACCTTCGTGTGGAAGCAGACTCCGTTCGTTGCCCTGATGGTGGCTGGCGCGATGGCGGCGCTCGACCGCTCGACCATCGAGGCCGCGCGCAATCTCGGCGCCTCACGCGCGCGCATTCTGCTGGAGATCATCGTACCGCAGGTCCGCGCGACCCTGATGGTCGGTCTGATCCTCTCCTTCGTCACAATGATGTCGGTGTTATCCGTGCCGCTGATGGTCAGCGGCGGCACGCCGACCATGCTCACGGTCGACATGGCGTACCGGATCAACTCGTTTGGCGACTATGGCGTCGCCAATGCGCTCGGCTTCATCTCGTATCTAATGACCGGGGCGGTCGCCTGGATCTATCTGCGCGAAACGATGCGCGCGCGGGGCGCTGCATGAGGACAGCGCTCGCCTGGGTGCCGCGTGCGGCAATGCTCGGCATCTTGATCTTCGTCGTCTTCGGACCGCTCGCCAGCCTGCTACTGTGGTCCGTTGCCGAGGCGTGGTACTTCCCGCACAAGCTGCCCTCGCAATGGGGCTTCCGCTTCTGGACAAACGTATTCCGGCCGACTGGCCGCGCGATGGAGGCGCTGGGCGTCAGCGTTGCCATTGCGCTGCTGACGGTCGCCACCTGCCTCGCTTTGGCCGTGCCGGCGGGGCTGGCACTGGCGCGCGGCCGACTGCCCTGGCGCGCGATTATCATGCTGATTTTCCTGTTGCCGCAGGCCTTTCCGAGTCTGCCGATCTACATCAACGTCGCGCGCATCTTCTATGAATTCGGGCTCAATGGGACGGTCGCCGGCGTCGTGCTCGTGCATGCGCTGCATGGCCTTGTCTATGCCGTGTGGATCACCACCGCTGCCTTTGCGGCCGTGGACCCGGAGCTCGAGCAGGCGGCGCGTAATCTTGGTGCCTCGGCCGCGCGCACGTTCCTGACCGTCACCCTGCCGCTCGCCGCACCCGGAATCGTCGCCAGCGCAATCTTTGTCTTTCTTGAATCGCTCGACGAGTTCACCGGCTCCTATTTCGTCGGCGCGCCCGAGGTGACGACCCTGCCGCTGCTGATGTTCACGGCAAGCATGGCGGGCAACTATCAGATCTCATCGATCACGGCGCTTATCCTGTTGGTGCCCTCCATTGCTTTCATGCTCGTGGTCGAGCGCTTCCTCAAGGCTGAAGTCCTCGCGAAGGTCGGGCGCTGATCCGCGTGTTGTCGCAGAATGCAGCAGGTCCGCGATTGCTCATCAGAACGGCACTACTTGGAACAATTCTCTTCTCAGCAGCCCCTCGTCGACCGCCTCGACTGCGTTGCGGCGCCTGGCCACTCGCTCGGCGAGTTCGGCCTCGCCAAAGATGCTGGCGAGCCGCTCGTGCCGTGCTTCCTCTTCGCGGAGCATCGCGTGCAGCGACGCCGCGTACTCGGCGGTGAGATCCAGTCGACTGATAAGGTGCCATCCAGATCGCCTCAGCAGCTCCGTGTAGGCATCGGTGGTTTCCTTGAATGGTGGACCGGCTTCAACGGCGCGCGCATATGCCGCAGACGATAGCCCCGGCGCGATCGAGATCACCGTGAACACCATACGGCCCCCGTCGCGGATCACGCGGCGGCACTCGTTAAGCACTCCCGGTTTCGCTTCCAGGCAGCAGAGCACGTCGGAATGGCCGAGGGCGTGGAACGACCCGCCTTTGAACGGCAACGCGATCGCATCCCCAGCGACGCAGCGGCAGGATCGATCGAGGCCGTCCGCCGCAGCCCTCCTGGCGGCAAGCACCAATCCTTCGACCGGCACGTCGAGCAAGGTCGCATCGCAGCCGGTGATACGCGCGAGATAGAGCGCCGGCCAGCCCGAACCCGCGCCAATATCGAGAAGATGCCGGCCCGGCGCCAAGGCGAGCATTTCAGCCAAGCGGTTCGCTTCGTTCCGCGTGGTCCAGCTCGTGCCGCCATAGTCACAGCCGCAGACCGCGCGCTCGATCTCGACCAGTGCCGGTGTTGCGGCATGGCTGTAGTAGCCAGCGAAACGGTCGAACAGAGCCTGCTCTTTGGCGCTACGAGACATCGTCGAGCGCCCAGCGGGCGGCGGCGATCAGGCGAGGGCGGCGCGCGCGCCGCCCTCTGCCGTTCACGAATTGCTTACGCGTCCCAGATCTCGCGTGACATCGAGGCGTACCAGCTCTCGGCATAGCGTTCCGCAATGCAGAGGCACGCTATGC
>DATAAP010000112.1:0-10190 GCA_036260035.1 Alphaproteobacteria bacterium
GCGCGGACGAACATGGCGGGATCGACGTTGCCGCCGGAGCAGACGACGGCGATCGTCTTACCGGCAGTCGGCAGCTTGCCCGTCAGGACGGCCGCGAGCGCGCAGGCGCCGCCCGGCTCGACGACGATCTTGAACTCGGCGAAGGCTGCGGCCATCGCGCCGCGGACCTCGTCGTCGGTGACGACAAAGCCGCCCTTGAGCAGGCGCGAATTGATCGCGAAGGTGATCTCGCCCGGCGTGGCCGCCAGCAGTGCATCGCAGATCGATCGCGCCGCCGGATCATTAGACTCCCGTTTGCCGCTTTTGAGCGAGCGCGCATGGTCGTCGAGGCCGGCGGGCTCCGCTGTGTAGATCTCCGTGCTCGGCGATTTTGCGCTGATCGCCAGCGCGATGCCGGCGATGAGTCCGCCGCCGCTCGAATTGGCGATGACCGCATCGAGCTTGGCACCCATGGCGCGCGCCTGCTCGGCAATCTCGAGGCCCGCGGTGCCCTGGCCGGCAATGATGTCGGGATCGTCATAGGGCGGCACGATCACCGCGCCGCGCTCTTTGGCAATCTTAGCGCCGACCGCCTCGCGGTTCTCCGTGTAGCGGTCGTAGTGCACGACGTCGGCGCCGTAGGACTTCGTGTTGCGCACCTTGATGGCGGGTGCGTCGGCCGGCATCACGATCACCGCCGGCATGCCGAGCATCTGGGCGGCGCAGGCAACACCTTGCGCATGATTGCCGGACGAGTAAGCGACGACGCCGCGCTTGCGCTGCTCGGGCGTGAGCTGGCTCAGCCGGTTGTAGGCGCCGCGGAACTTGAACGAGCCGGTGCGCTGCAGCGGCTCCGCCTTAACCAGCAGGCGCCCGCCGATGCGTGCGTTCAGCGCGGGCGATTCGAGCAGCGGTGTCAGCACGGCATAGCCGGCGATCCGTTTCGCCGCGGCTTCGACATCGGCGACGGTGGGTAGGCGGACGGCTAGATCAGAGCGGGCGGAGGAATTCATCGAGGACCTCGCGAACCGGCGGTTCGTTCAATGTGGGCGCATGCCCGACACCGGGCAGCGTGTAGTGGACCAGATCGGGCTTCTCCGCCTGCATGCGGAGGAGCGTCTCGGCGGAGAGGATATCCGACAGACCGCCGCGGATGACAAGAGCGGGCCTGGCGCCGACGGCGCGCCAGAGGTTCCACAGATTAGCGGTCTCGCCTGCCATTTCCGCCTGCAGCGGCCGCGCGATATTGGTGTCCCAGTCGAAATGCAGCATGCCATCGCTGCCTTCGACAAAGGTCGCGCGCGCGAAGTCGAGCCATTCCTCTTCGGTGCGCAGCGACAATGTCGGCAGCAGCTTGCGCATCTCGTTCGCGGCTGAACGCCAATCGGGCTGCGGACGGTCGGCGGAAATGTATTGCAGAATGCGGCTGCTGCCGGTTTTTCCGATCTCCGGCCCCGCATCGTCGACGACCAGGGCGGCGAGCGTGGTCGGCATCGCGGTTGCCATGCCGATCGCCAGCAGGCCGCCCATCGAGATGCCGATCGTTATCACGCGGCCGACGCCGAGGGAGGCAAGCAGGTGGCGAATATCCTCGACATAGTTGCGTGCATGGTAGTTGCGCCAGTTCGGGTCGCGCGCCGAGCGGCCGCGGCCGCGCAGGTCGGGCACGATGACCCGCCGCGGTTTCGCCGCGGCGGGGTCCGACAGGCGGCGCGCGAGCAGCGCGAAGTCGCGCGAGTTGCGCACCAGCCCGTGCAGGCAGAGCACGGGCGTCGCCGGCCAGTCCGGATCGCCCCAGTCCTGGAAGTAGAGCCGCAGGTTGTCCGACGTAGCGAGCGTGCGCTCGCGCGGCGCGTGGTTGGTCAAAGGCCGAGCAGGGCCGGCAACTCGGCCAGAGAGGGCAGCACGGCCTCCGGATGCGCCGGCAGGTTTTCCATCGGCTGCTTGCCGCGGTTCACCCACACCGTGCGGAAGCCGAACGCGGCCGCCCCCGCCGCGTCCCAGCCATTCGACGACATGAAGCAGACTCGGTTCGGCGCGACCGCCAGTGCGTCGACAATGATCTGGTAGACCGACGGATCCTCGCGGTTGAAGGCGGCGAGGGCGTAGTCGAGGCTCTCGCCGGTGACATGCCAGAAATCGGCATGGCGGCCCATCAGGCTGCGCAGCCAGGTGTATTCGAGCTGCTTGCGCCGCCACAGGTCGGAGACTGCGACCCAGTCCGCCGCCAGCGCGTCCTTGCAGCGCATCGCTGCGGAGGCGTAGTCGAACAGCGTGCCGTACGCGTCAAAGACGCAAACGTCGATGTCGCGGATCTGCGTGGCGGTCATCCTGCCGGTCTCCGAGCTAGCTGGCGCCCCGGCGGAGGTCCCTCCCGATTCCCTGCGAGCGTTGCGGATCGCCGAGGACCTGCCGGTAAACCTGCAGGTTCTCTAGCACGCGCTGCACATAATTGCGCGTCTCTTCAAACGAGATCAGCTCGATCCAATCGATCACATCGACGTTAGCGCGGCGGGGATCGCCGTTCTCGCGCATCCATTGCCGCGCCCGCGCCGGACCGGCGTTGTAGGCGGCTAGCGCCAGCACGTAAGACCCGTCGAACTCGTCGATCAGCCGGCCGAGATAGGTCCGGCCGATCTGGATGTTGTAGTGCGGATCGTTGAGCAGGCGGTGATCGGAGTGTGCCAGGCCGAGACTCTTGGCAACAGCCTTCGCCGTCGCCGGCATGAGTTGCATCATTCCGCGTGCGCCGGCGCGGCTGATCGCCTGGACTTCGAACGCGCTCTCCTGGCGGATCGTCGCGTGGATCAGCGCGCGCTCGGGTAAATCGCCCTTCACGTTCGGCGACACCGGCCAGCCGTATTCGGGCAGCATTACGCCGGCCAATTGCGAGGAGCGCTTCGCGGCGGACACCGCGAGGTCCGGCCGGTCGAGCGCCAGCGCGAGCTCGCCCGCGAGCGCGTGCTGCGCGGGTGATTTCGCGGTGGAGACGTGACGGATGATGAAGGGCTTGACGCGGTCATGCGCGCCCAGCTCGCTGAGCAGACGCGCGACGCGCGTGAGCTCGCTCTGCTCGAAGGCGCGGCGGTCCGCCGCGGTCGCCTGCGGCAAGGTCGGCCAAGGCGGGCGCGCGCCCGCCTCGAGCTTCTCGAGCCCGAGCTGGCCGTAGAAGGTAATCGGGAACTGGGCCGCCTTGTGGTACCAGCCCTGCGCCGCCTTCTTGTCGCCGGCGGCTTCGGCCGCGCGGCCGGCCCAATAGGCGCCGCGCGCCTGCGTCACCGGGAAGCGCGCGTTCTCATAGAGGCGCGTGAAGTGGGCGAGGGCGGCTTTGCTGTCCTTCTGGTAGCGCAGCGCGATCCAGCCCGAAAGGAATTCCGCCTCGGCCAGGCCGGAACCGCCCGTGAGCTGGTGGTCGCGGACGATCTTGTACGCCTCGCTCATCTTGCCGGCCGAGACCGCCTTGCGTGCGAGATACTCGCGCTCCGGCCACCAAATGTCCGGCCGGCCGAGATCCCTCGGGCTGTTGCGGGCGATCTCGAGCGCGCCGTCGACCTGCCCCTTGCGGCGGCGCCAGCGCATGCGCTCGAACAGCAGACCCGGATCCTTCTGCAGGCTCTCCGGGACCTTCTTCAGCGCGCCATCGATGCCGCCCGACATGTTGGCGAGCCGGATCCGCGCATCGGCCAGCGCGCGCGTGTTCGCGTCGATCAGCTTCATCACCCGACGCGCCTCGTCGTAGCGGCCGTCCCAGATCATCTTGTCCAAGCGGCGGACGTGATCGTCGCTCGTGAGATATTGGCGGTAGCGCTTGAGGAACGAGGCTTCCTGCTTGGCACCGAAGCCACCGCTGCGCCATGCCTCCTTGATAGTTGCTATGGCCTTGGCGCGGTCGCCGGCACGGAACAGGGCGTCGGCATACCGCATCGCGCCATCGGATGTGCTCGGGCCGCGCAACGCGAACCAGGCCAGCACCAAGGAATCATCGGTGCGCTCGACCAGCGCCTCCTCCGCACGGCGCATCAGGATGTCCTGCATCGGCCAGTCGGGATTGGCGTCGATGAAAGCGGCGAGGTCCTCGAAGGCGACGCCGGAGCGCGGTTGCTGCAGCTCGAGCCAGCGCAAAACCTTGTTTGCCAAGGCTTCCTTGCCCTGGAGCGACAGCCGCCGGACCTCGTCCCAGCGGCCGGCATCTGCGGCGGCGAAAGCTTTGGCGTAGATTTCGCGCTGCTCAGCCGTCAGGACTGGCGCTACGGCGCGCGCGCCACCCGAGATCTGGGCGACGGTCGGAGTCTCAGCTTTGGCTGGAAGCGTTGCAATCGAAAGGGCCAGCGCCGCGGTTCCCCCGAGCAGCAGCCGTCTGACGAAGTCCATGTTCACCAATGCTTTCCCGCGACTTTCGGCCGGAGCGGCCGGTTGAGGAATCGGCGCAGCCGGGATATGGTGCCTTAAGACAGGCGTGTGGTTAACCCCGCGCTATCTAAGCTGCCGGAGAGTAAAGAATGTTTAAAGGATCATTGTGCGCCCTGATCACCCCCTTTAGCCGGGGCCGGGTGGACGAGAAAGCCTTTCAGCATTTTGTCGACTGGCAGATCAAACAGGGTACCCATGGCTTGGTCCCGGTCGGGACGACCGGCGAATCGCCGACGCTTTCGCATGACGAGCACATGCGCGTAGTCGAGCTGTGCGTCGAAGCGGCTGATCGCAGGGTCCCAGTCATTGCCGGAACCGGCTCCAATTCGACGGACGAAGCGATTTCGCTGACCAAGCATGCCAAGCAGGCCGGCGCCGACGCCGCTCTGATCGTCACGCCTTATTACAACAAGCCGACCCAGGAAGGGCTCTACCGGCACTATAAGGCAATCGCGGAAGCCGTTGATCTACCGATCATCATCTATAATATCCCCGGGCGCTGCGTGATCGACATGACGGTCGAGACGATGGCGCGTCTGGCCAAGCTGCCGAACATCGTTGGGGTCAAGGATGCCACCAACGACCTCACGCGGCCGCTACGCACGCGGCTGGCAATTGGTCCTGAGTTCTGCCTGCTCTCGGGCGAGGACGCGACAATTGCAGCCTTCCTGGCGCAGGGCGGCCACGGCTGCATCTCGGTAACCGCCAACGTCGCGCCGCGCCTATGCGCGCAGATGCACGAGGCTTGGCAGAAAGGCGACCTCGCCACCGTCTGGAAAATCCGCGACCAGCTGATGCCGCTGCACGAGGCGCTGTTCTCCGAGACCAGCCCGGCACCGGTGAAATACGCCGCCTCATTGCTGGGCCTGTCGACCATGGACGTGCGGCTGCCGCTGGCGCCGTGCTCGGCCGCCGCGCAAGAACGCGTGCGCGCCGCCCTCGAACATGTCGGCGTGCTCGAGGCCGTCGCATGAGCCGTCATGGCCAAAGCGCCGTCAGCTAGCAAGACGGTCGCACTCAACCGCAAGGCGCGGCACAACTACTCGATCGAGGATACTCTCGAGGCTGGCATCCAGCTCACCGGGACCGAAGTCAAGTCGCTGCGCGAAGGCGGTGTGCAAATCACCGACTCGCACGCCGGCGAGATGGGCGGCGAGCTGTGGCTGTTCAATGCGCATATCCCCGAGTATCACGGCGGCAACAAGTTCAATCACGAGCCACGCCGCCCCCGGAAGCTGCTGATCCACAAGCACGAGCTCTCCCGCCTGATCGGCGCCGTGGCGCGCGAGGGCATGACGCTGGTGCCGCTCTCGCTCTACTTCAACCCGCGCGGCAGGGCCAAGGTCGAGCTCGGCCTCGCCAAGGGCAAGAAGAAGTGGGACAAGCGCGAGACGGAGAAAACCCGCGATTGGCAGCGCGAAAAGGGCCGCTTGCTGCGCGCGCGGGGATAGTTACCGTTCAGCCATTGCCGCGACTGCAAAGCGGACATGTCCGCCTTTGCTCGGCCCACCTGCACGCCCATTTATCCCTGACTTCTATCAGGAGCGCGTCATGAGAGGTGAATCGGATCTCCGCAATTCCGTCCAGCGCAGCGTAGTCAAAGTCGTGCGCGGCCGCGCGGCCAGCGATGGCGCAGGCGTCAAGCTGACGCGCGTGATCGGCCAGCCGGCGCTGCCGGACCTCGACCCGTTCCTGATGCTCGACGAGTTCCGCTCGGACGACGCCAGCGACTACATGGCCGGCTTTCCCGACCATCCGCATCGCGGCTTCGAGACGGTGACGTATATGCTCGCCGGCCGCATGCGCCATGGCGACCACAAGGGCAATGTCGGCCTGTTGCGCCCGGGCAGCGTGCAGTGGATGACGGCGGGGCGCGGCATCGTCCATTCCGAGATGCCGGAGCAGGAGAACGGCCTGATGTGGGGGTTCCAGCTCTGGGTCAATCTGCCGGCGAAGGACAAGATGATCGAGCCGCGCTACCAGGAATTCGCGCCGGAGGCGATTCCGGAGGCCACGATCGACGGCGTCGGCGTGCGGGTGATCGCCGGCCGGTTCGGCGATGTCGAGGGCCCGGTGCGCGCGGTGGCGACCGAGCCGCTTTATCTCGACATCGCGCTGTCACCCAATGCGGCGGTCGACGTGCCGGTGACATCGGGTCATGCGGCCTTCGCCTACGTGTTCAAAGGGGCGGTCGAGATCGCCGGCCG
The DNA here is from genome assembly GCA_036260035.1 of Alphaproteobacteria bacterium. GTDB lineage: Bacteria > Pseudomonadota > Alphaproteobacteria > CACIAM-22H2 > CACIAM-22H2 > DATAAP01. The sequence continues at coordinate 6,597 of DATAAP010000112.1, forward strand.
GCGCGTCCAGCGCGGCGAGCTCGCAGTGATTGGCGACGGAACTGCGGTTTCGATAAGGGCGGGCGCCGAGGCCGGGCGCCTGATCTTGCTCGCCGGGCGGCCGCTGCGCGAGCCGATCGCCAAATACGGCCCGTTCGTGATGAACACGCCGCAGCAGATCCGCGAGGCCATCGCCGATTTCAGCGAGGGGCGCTTCTGAGCGTCAGGTGTCGAGGCGGCTTCGCGCCGCCTCGAACACCGCCTAGAACATCACCGGGGTAAGCACGCCTGTATTCGTGTTGTAGCGCGAGCAGTGATAGCTGTCGGCGAGCACCTTGCCGTCCGGCAGCGCGTGCATCGCTGCGTGGGCGAAGGTGTAGCGGGACGGCTTCAGGCCTTGGGCCGCGAGCACGGAGTCATGAGCGACACGCCCCAGCGCGACGATGACGCGCAGCTTCGGCATCGCCTCGATTTCGGAGACCAGGAAGCGGCGGCAATTCTTCAGTTCCGCCGGCAGCGGCTTGTTCTGCGGTGGCACGCAGCGCTCGCTGTTGGAAATGCGCACGTCCCTGAGCCGCAGCGTGTCCCCCTGCCACGCGCTCTCTTCCCGCCCCGCCTGATAGATGCCTTCGGCGAAGCCGAATTTCCGCAAAGTCGCGTAGAGAAGATCGCCGGCGAAGTCGCCGGTGAAGGGACGGCCGGTGCGGTTGGCGCCCTTCAGACCCGGACCCAGGCCGACCACCAGCAGACGCGCATCGAGCGGCCCGAAACTCGGCACCGGCGCGTTGTGCCAGGCAGGAAACGCCGCGCGGTTCGCGGCGCGGAAGGCGACCAGGCGCGGACAGAGCGGGCAATCGCGGTCCGGCTGCTCCGGGAAGGTCGTATATTGCACCGATTCTGACGCAGTGTTCGCCCGCATGACCGTCGCTCGACAGTGTTGCACACACCGGTGTGGTGCTTCGATTGCTTTACCGGCATCGCATTTTCGACGGCACGGGCGAGCGGTCTAGTCCTTTCGCGCGGGCGTTCCACGCTTTTCCGTCATGCGTCGGCAGACCGCACCGACTTTGGCCCAGACCTCGGCTTGCTCGTCGTTGCCGTCCGATTTCAGCAAGCGAACGATCTGGTCGGCTTCCGCCGGCGCGTCCGGCCCGTAGCGGTTGACAAGGCGCCGCGCCAGATGCTCGATCATCTGCGGCGCAGGCTCGCCGAAACTTCGATCCTCATCCATGACTGAAGGCACAACGCCGGCGCGCACCTCCCCGTTTCAAGCTTCGCTTTCTTGGTAGTAGCTATCGGAATTGGCGGGGCTGGCCGGCTCGCGGCGCTCCGTGCGTTGGATCTGCGGCATCAGCTCGCCGAGCTCGATGAACGTGTCGGCCTGGCGGCGTAGCTCGTCGGCGATCATCGGCGGCTGCGAACGGATTGTCGACACGACGCTGACGCGCACGCCGCGTCGCTGCACGGCCTCGACGCAGCGCCGGAAATCACCGTCGCCAGTGAAGAGGACGGCGTGGTCGATGCGATCGGCCATCTCCATCATGTCGACGGCGATCTCGATATCCATGTCGCCCTTGACCTTGCGTCGGCCGTAATTGTCGGTGAATTCCTTGAGCGGCTTGGTCACCATGGCGAAGCCGTTATAGTCCAACCAGTCGATCAGCGGCCGGATGGGCGAGTATTCCTGATCCTCGGCAAAGGCTGTGTAGTAGAAGGCGCGGATCAGCCGGCCCTTGCCTTGGAAGACGGCGAGCAGCCGTTTGTAATCGATATCGAAACCGAGTGCGCGGGCGGCGGAGTAGAGATTGGCGCCGTCGATGAACAGGGCTAGACGTTCTTCCGGGTAGAATGCCATTGCGAGAAGCCTCGATACGTCCTGAGCGGTATTGGAAACGGATCAGCATGAAACGGCCGGCGAACGTTAGGCGCGTCTCCAGAACCCGACAAGTGCAATCGTCGCGACGATGATTGTGGTGGCAGTCGGCGCCAATCTGCCCGGGCCCGTCGGGCCGCCGCTCGCGCAATGCGAGGCGGCGCTGGAACGGATGCGCGCCGCGAGTATAGGCATCGCCGCGCGCTCTCCGTGGTATGAGTCAACGCCATGGCCGCCGTCGGACCAGCCGCGTTTCGTCAACGGCGTGGTCGCGGTTCAGACGACGCTGCCGCCGAGCGAGCTGCTCGCGACCCTGCACCAGATCGAGCGGGCCCTCGGCCGGGTGCGCAGTGTGCCGAATGCCGCGCGGCCGCTCGACCTTGACCTGATCGACTATGACGGGCTGGTGCGCGATGGCCCGGAACCGCCGGTGCTGCCTCACCCCCGGCTCGCCGAGCGGGACTTCGTGCTGCGGCCTCTTGCGGATATCGCACCGGCCTGGCGACATCCGGTCAGCGGCCTGGGTGTTGGGGAGCTGCTCGCGCGGCTGCCGCACGATCCGACCCTGGTCCGGATCGGGCGCCCTTCCGGTACGGAGAGCCGGTTTAACAACCGAGCCTAAAGTCTTGCAACGGAATGATAACGTTCCTATATTGTAATTTCCTGCCTGACTCCCGGAGAGACTGCGTTCCATGGCTCGCGTAACTGTTGAAGATTGCGTCCTCAAGATCCCGAACCGCTTCGACCTCGTCATGCTCTCGGCGCAGCGTGCGCGCGAGATCGCCGCGGGCGCTCCGCTCACGGTCGAGCGCGACAACGACAAAAATCCCGTCGTTGCGCTCCGCGAGATCGCGGAAAGCTCGGTCGATATCGACAATCTGCGCCAGGCTCTGATCACGGGCCTGCAGAAGCATGTCGAGACCGAGGAGCCGGAGGAGGACATGATGGAGCTCATCGCCTCCGACACCAACATCGCCGGGGTTCCTTACGAGCCGTCGTCCGAGGCCGAGGAGGAGATGCAGGTTGAGGGTGCCGAAGCGGCCACCGAGGAACCCGGTCCCGCTACCGGCGAAGAGGAGTGAGGCCGAGCCGGCTTCACTCCATCAACGACCGGTGCCGCGCAGGCGGTACCGGGCCGCGGGCTCGGGTTAGAGTCCCATGATTCGCCAATACGAACTCGTCGAGCGCGTGCGCGCCTACGATCCCGCTGTGGACGAGGATGCGCTGAACCGCGCCTACGTGTTCTCGATGAAGGTGCACGGCTCGCAGAAGCGCGCCTCAGGCGACCCTTATTTCTCGCATCCGCTCGAGGTCGCCGGCATCCTGACCCAGTTCAAGCTGGACAGCGCATCGATCGTCACGGCGCTGCTGCATGATACGGTCGAAGACACGCTGACCACGATCGAGGAGATCGAGCGGCTGTTCGGGCCGGAGGTCGCCCGTCTGGTCGACGGCGTGACCAAGCTGTCGCGCCTCGAGCTGCAATCCGACCAGAGCCGGCAGGCGGAGAATTTCCGCAAGCTGGTCATCGCCATGTCGGAGGACATCCGCGTGCTTCTCGTGAAGCTCGCCGACCGCCTCCACAACATGCGCACGCTTCACCACATCGCGAATGCCGAGAAGCGGGTGCGGATCGCGCGCGAGACGATGGATATCTGCGCGCCGCTCGCCGAGCGCATCGGCATGCGCACTGTGCAGGAGGAGCTCGAGGACCTCGCCTTCGCGCAGATCAATCCCGACGC
>DATAAP010000113.1:0-8921 GCA_036260035.1 Alphaproteobacteria bacterium
GCGTGGATCGCCGACCCAGCGCCGCAGGCGCAGCATGACCCAGCCGACTCCTATGCCCCACGCGATCTCGGCTGCGACAATGATCGCGAAGTTGGTTGCAGCCTCGCCCAGGGAGAAGGAGCCGACGCTCACCGCGACCACGGCAAAGCGGTAGAGAATCAGTGCCGTCGCATCATTGGCCAGTCCCTCGCCTTCGAGGATCACGAGGATGCGCCGCGGGATCTGCATCCGGCGCGCGACCGAAAGGGGCGCCATCGCATCCGGCGGGGAGACGATCGCGCCGAGCACGAAGCCCAGCGGCCAGGGCAGGCCGAGCAGCCAGTGCGCCGCGGCGGCAACGACTACGGTGGTGAAGATGACGCAGCCGACGGCGAGGAAGGAGATCGGCCGCAGGTTGAAGCGGAATTCCTGCCAGCTCATCGCGACGGCCGAGGAATAGATCACCGGCGGCAGGACAAGCAGAAGCACCGATTCCGGCACCAGTTCGACCGTCGGCAGTCCGGGCACCAGCGCCAAGGCTACGCCGGTCAGCACGAGCGGAATCGCCAGCGGCACCTGCAGCCGCCGAGCCACGACCGCCACCGCGGCGATCACGATCAGCAGCAGAAGGAGAATCTGGATCGTCGAGATCATGCGCCCTTCGTCGGCGATGATCGCCGAAGCGATGGCGTAGCGCTAGCGGCAGAACGAGCTTGACCTCTACAGCCGGCTAATGTTGGCCATTGGCCGGCACTGCCGCTCACATACTCGCAGATTCGCTCACGCGATCCGCAACGGCGCCCGACCGCGCTGCGGAGTCCACATTCGTGAAGCGCCAAGTCATGCGTCCCAGCTCGAGGCCATCGCAAAGCTGCCGGATCGCAAGCTGCCCGTCTGCCAGTACGCCTTCGCTGATCACGAGAAACCGCGCCGCGTAGCGCGCATTGGCGGGAAGACCGACGTCGCGCAGCAAGATCGCGGCTTCGGCGCGGAACGCGACCCTGGCGAGCCCGGCAGATTCGTCGACCGCGATATCCATGTGGTTGGCGTTACGCATCTGCTCCGCGAGCTCAATCGGCATCTCAAGGCTCACCAGCGTGCCGGCAGGCAGGTCATGGACGATCTCGAAATCGAAACGACGCGCCTCCCGGTACATGCCCGCGATGAAAAAAGCGTCGCTAAGCCAACGCGGACTCACGCTGCTGACCACGTTGATGTTGCGCCAGGTGATGTTGTTAGCGTCGCGCACGAGCGACTCGAAGTTGGCGATCGCCGCGCCCAGATCGGGGGCGGGATCGCGAGGACAATCCGCCATAGCAACCAGGCAGTAATGCCCGATCGGCGGAATCTGGGCCGCCGGCCAGTCCACCGGGCCGGCCACAGTGAGCACGTTGCCTGCTGGAACGGTGACCGCCGCAGTCTGGCCGATATAGTGCCACAAGGCGGGATTCGTCAGGTTGGTGCCGGGCTCGCTCCACCACACATGCCCGACTACATTGTGTGCGTCGACGCTGCCGCGGTTCCGCATGCGCAGATAGACGAAAGCGTCCTTGCCGGCGGCAAGCGCGCCGGTGAGATCGCCGCGATTCTCATTGCCGCTGGTCTCGCCCCAAAGCCCGTCAGGATTCACGACTTTCGCCGGCTGGACAATGATGTCGGGGCTGAGGCTGACCGCGCCCGCCGATGGTACTGTACCGGCATCGCCGACGGCATCCCGAAGATAAACGTCGGGTGCAAGGCCGAGCGCGATCGAAAGCGCGCGCAGATTCGGCATGACGCCGATATTCTTCGGCCCTGCGGCGGGCTTTGTGTTGCTGTTGGGGTCGCCGAGCAGTGTCCGCATCATCGCCGGAGTGATGTGCGTGCCCTTTGCGGCGACGTGCATCGATTGCAGCAGGACCGCCGCGCCGGCGACGATCGCCGAAGCGCCGCTTGTCGCGCCGAAACCCATCTGGTACCACTGGTTCACAGGCGACCCGAAACCCGTTCCTATCCCGAAGCCGCATGTGCCGATGCTGTCGTTCCAGGCATAGCAGTCCAGTCGGGAACCGAAATTGGACGGGCTCGCCCATTGATGCGGGGTCCCCGAGGTCGCCGCCCCGACCATAATGGCGCCCGAGTCTTCGAATGTTGGATCGTTGCGGTTCAGCGGCCGGGTCGGCTGACCGGCCGAATTCGTGGCCGTGTATTGATCGAGATCGACGGCGCCATTGCCCGCCGCGGCGACCACGACGAAATTGTTCGCAACAGCGAGCCGGATCGCATCGCGCTCCGGCGACTTGATCTCGATCGGATGGTTGTTCGGATAGCCGGTGCCACCGCCATTCGCCGTCTGCAGTTCAAGCAGGATAATGTCCCCGGGCGACAGCGCCTGCATCGCGGCCGTGAGCGCGTCGACTACGTGGCCGGGCGTGCCGCTCGCCGCCTGCCACACGGAGCAGGCGTAGACGTGCTTCACATTCGGCGCGATCCCGACGCCGCCGATCGCGTTGTCCCGCGCAGCCAGAATGCCGAGCACCGCAGTTCCGTGATTCCAGTCGGCGAAGGCCGGATCGGCGATGACAAGAGGCCATGTCAGCGTCTGCGGGACATGGTTGTCGCCGATGATCGTGATGGCCTGACCGGTGACATCTTCATGGCTCGGATTCCAGCCTGCCTCAAGATCGGCGACGGCGACCGCCGATCCGTCCCCGGACGGCTGCGACCACGCCCACAGCGCATCAATTCCGACCGGTGCCGGCTGCAGATAGCGCTGGCCGCTGCTGAAGAGGGGGTCGTTGCCCGGCTGCACCGCTGCGGGCACGACAGCGACGTCGACATAGGCCTCGTCCACCTCGGGAATCCGCCGCAGCCGCCCTACCACGTCCGGCATGCGCTCGCGCTGCTCAGCGAGATCGAGCCGCCAATAGGCAGTCAGGCTGCGCAACGGGGGAAACGAACTCTTCTCTGCACGACGTTCCCACTCGAGCACCTGGTCGCGCCGATCCGCGCTGATGACCGGAACGCGTTCCTTGACGCCGAACTCGTCGAGAACGGACACCAGTGCCTTCAGCTCGTTATTGGCGGCAGACAGGTCGCGCGTCCGCCGCGCGACCTCGGGCTTCAGGCGCAGGATCACGTAACCGGAGAACAGGTCCTTGCGGCGATACGCTGCGGCATCGAGACGATCGATCATGGCCACCTCCTCCGCTCACTGCGAAAATGAGAGCCAGACGCGAAAGGCAGAGTGGAGCGCGGTGCGGCGAACCGCTGTGAGACGGCTCACAGCTTGCGCGCCGGAACCGTGTAATCTAGGCTCCTAGTTTATAACAGGGCACTCAAACGGGGGAGTCGAACATGCGCAAGCTGCTGACGACCGTCTTCGCCCTAATCCTGACGCTGTTCGCTGTTCCGGCCTATGCAGGCAGCGGTGGCCCGTACGACGGGCTCATGACGGCCTTGCTTGCTGTCATCGTCGCGATGCTGGCGGGCCTGCTGTGGTGCTGCTACCGCAAGCGAGGGCCGTAGCACACTTGGATTGTTGGCGATGCCGGAAAGGCTCGCTTTGATCGATTGGCCGAATGTCGATGTGCAGGGCTTGCTGTCCGCGCTGCCGATCGCAGTATTCGCGGCGATCCTAATCTTTGAAGTGGTGCGGCCGCGGCGCCGTTTGCGCGCGAGCCCGCTGCGGCGGTGGGTCGGCAATACCGGCCTCTTCCTGATCAACACCGCAGCGGTTCTCCCGCTGGCGCAGGCCGGCGCGGCGATGGTAGATGGCTTTAGCCTGCGCAGCGATCTTCTGGGCCGCGCGAGCGCGCCATTCCATTACCTCGCCGGCCAGATCGGCGGAGTCATTCTCCTCGATCTTCTGCTCTACCTGCTGCATCGCGCGTATCACCTGGTGCCGTTCCTGTGGCGCTTTCATGCCGTGCATCATGCCGACACCGACGTGGATGCGACCACGGCGGTCCGCCACCATCCAGGCGAGCACCTCGCCAACTACGCCATCCTCTCTCTTGTGGCGGCCGCACTCGGGCTCTCGCCTGCGGCGATCGTGGTCTATGGTGTACTCGTGCTGACGCTGCAGATGGCGCAGCACGCCAACATTGATTTTCCGGAATGGCTCGATCGCCAGGTACGGCGGGCGGTAGTTACGCCGAACATGCATCGCGTCCACCACTCAATAGCGCTGCGCGAAGGCAATTCGAACTTCGGCACGGTGCTGTCAATCTGGGACCGGCTGTGGCGCACCTATCTTGAACCGACCGCATCGCGCCGCGCGGCCGCTGATTTCGGTGTCCAGGGCCTGGAGGATCGACGCTACCAGCGCCTGCACTGGATGCTTCTGACGCCGGCGATGATCGGCAGCGCGCCGCTCTCTCCGCAACGGGGTGAGCCGCCAAGCATCTCGCCAACCGGGGCTGATGCGCCAGCCGAAGCGCGGATCGCGCGCGAGTGAGGCAAGCCTGTCCGGACAGGTTCTGGCTTGGCGGCACTGGCGGGCCGGACGTGGGTCCCTTGGCCTCCCTGAAGTCGGCGATCATCGCCGGTGTCGCGGCGGGCGGCGGCGCGATCGCCTACTTCCACTATGGCTGCAAGAGTAAAGTCCGCGGCGACGACGATCTAAACCTCTCGTCCCCTGCCTTCCCACTGCTCAAGTGAAGCCAGCTTTTCTCAGGCCATCGATGATGTGCTCAAGCGCCGCCGTGTCGACATAGTAGCGCGCGAGATAGGATCGCAGGCTGCTGATATCGACATCGCTGCGCCGCAGGATTTCCACGTAAGGTGCCGCTTCGGACGCGCGACCGAGCTGACCGAGGCTGGCGGCCACGTATCGCAGCGAGGCGACATAGTCCGGTTTCATCGAGTGACCCTGCCGCCCCGCTTCGATCGACTCCTCGTAACGGGACAGCAGATAGAGACTCCCTGCCAAAGCCGGCATCCAGATGAACTTGCGCGGGTCGTTGGGACTCAGGCGCAAGGCGAGCAATACGGCTTCCCGCGCGCGGTCGGGCTGGTTCACGTAGTTGTAGAGGTTGCCCAGATTCGCGCGGGCGACGGCGTGACTGGGGTGGAGACGGATGACCTCCTCCATTTCGCGGATCGCGACAAAGATCTCGCCGGTGTGGAAGTAGCTCAACGCAAGCGCATAGCGGGCGTGCGGCGAGCGTGGATCAAGCGAAACGGCTCGTTTCGAAAAGGCGATCGCCTCGTCGTAGATCGCCCGGTTCTCTTTCTGCCATCGATGCACCATGCTGTGGATCAGCGTCACGGATAACGCGGCGGCAGCCTGCGAGTAGCTTGGATCGAGCTCGAGCGCTTTGCGGAAATAGTCCTGAGCGCTGACATTGTCCTCCGCCGTGTAGCGATAGTGATGCCAAAGCCCGCGCTGGAGATAGTCGTACGCGCTGAAGAGCTGCGGTGCGCTGGCCGCGCGGTCGCTCTCGACGCGCAGCAGCTCAGGCTCGAGCGCGCCGACGATGCTTGTGGTGATCTCGTCCTGAACCGCGAACACGTCGGTGATCTCGCGGTCGTAGCGGTCGGCGAAGACGTGCAGGTTGGTCTCCGCCTCTATCAGCTGCCCTGTGATGCGGAAGCGGTTGGCCTGCCGCCGCACACTGCCCTCGAGCACATATTGCGCGCCCAGCTCGCGCCCGACCGTGCGGATGTCGACATTGCGGCCCTTGTAGGTGAAGACCGAGTTGCGCGCGATCACGGGAAAACTGCGCCAGCCGGCCAGCGCGGTGATGATGTCCTCAGTCAGGCCGTCGGCGAAGTATTCCTGCTCGGGATCGCCGCTCATGTTCGCGAAAGGAAGTACGGCAATCGCCGGCCGGCCGCGGAAGCCGGGCACCGTGGACGGGATCGCTGCGCCGGCTCCCCGAGCAGCGAGCGGTACCGCGCCGCCGTCAGGCAGCTTGACGTGCAAGACGCGCACCGGCCGCGCGATGTTCTTAAGCGCCTGCTCGCCGGCGTCGACGAACTCTATTTCGATCTTCCCTTCGATCTGATCGGCAACGACATGCGAGACGCAGATGCCACCCGGTTCGGCCAGCGACTCGAGCCGCACGGCGATATTGACGCCATCCCCATAGATCTCGTCCGGCTCGACCAACACGTCACCGACATTGATGCCGATGCGGAAGTCGACGCGCCGGCCAGGCTCGTCGCCGCTGCCGCGCGCGCGCATCTCGCGCTGGATGGCGACTGCGCAGCGGACCGCCTCGACCACGCTGGCGAACTCCACCAGCAAGCCGTCCCCGGTATGCTTGATGATGCGGCCGTCGCAGTCGCGGATGCGGGGCTCAGCCACCCCGCGCAGTGCTGACATCACGCGCGCGTGCGTGCCCTCCTCGTCAGCGCCCATCAGCCGACTGTAGCCGACCGTGTCCAGCGCAAGCACCGCCGCGAGCCGGCGTTTCATGGCTCGGATCGCCTCCACGGCCGCCCCGGCCTAGCGCGGCCGTTCCATGCCTTATTGCAGCGCCACGATCAACTTTGCACGCGGCGAAGCGGTGGGCAAGCAGCCGAGCGGTCAGGGCCGTAAGCCGGCCGGACTGTTATTTGTGCTTCGGATCCAGCGCGTCGCGGAGGCCGTCGCCAAGCAAGTTGAACGACAGCACCAGCAGGAAGATGCACAGGCCCGGCCATACCGCCATCCACGGCGCGTGGTCGATGTAGTTCTTGGCGGTGTTGAGCATGCTGCCCCAGCTGGGCGCCGGCGGCTGCTGTCCGAGGCCGAGGAAGGACAGGCTTGCCTCGGCGATCACCGCCGCCGCGATGGCGAGCGTCGCCTGCACCAGGATCGGCGCGACGATGTTCGGCAGGATGTGGCGGAGCGCTATGCGCAGGTGCGGATTGCCGATCGCGCGCGCCGCCTCGACATAGTCCTCCACCTTCACCGAAAGCACCTGGGCGCGCGTGAGCCGGATGAAGATCGGTGTCGCAGTGATGCCGATCGCGATCATCGCGTTGGTGAGGCTCGGCCCCAGAAAGGCCGCGAGCGCAATGGCGAGGATCAGGAACGGGCAGGCCAGCATCGCGTCGGTAATGCGCGAGATCAGCGCGTCGACCCAGCCGCCGACATAGCCGGCGATCATGCCGATGGGCACGCCGAGCGCGAGTGAGATGCAGACCGACACCACGCCGGCCAGCAGCGAGGCTCTTGTGCCCCAGATAATGCGCGACAGCACGTCGCGGCCGATCTCGTCGGTACCAAACCAGTAAAGCGCCGACGGCGCTTTGCGCACCGCCGTCCAGCTGGTCTTCAGCGGGTCGTAGGGCGCTATGTACGGGGCCAGGATCGCCAGGGCGACGAAGAAGACGATGACGGCGAGCCCGAACATGGCGCCGCGCCGGCGCACGAGACGCCGCAAGGCGCGCTGGGTCGGGCTCAGCTCGCGTGGCGGAACGACGGCGGCATCGACGGCGATGGTTGCCACCTCAGCCTCTCAGCCGCGGATTGACGAGGAAATAGGCCAGGTCGGCGAGCAGATTTAGGGTGATGTAGGCCGTAGCCGTGAACAGCACGACCCCCTGCACCACTGCGTAGTCGCGGTTGAACACCGCATCGACGATCAGCTTGCCGAAGCCCGGGATGGTGAAGACCTGCTCCGTCAGCACCGCGCCCGACAGCAAGGTGCCGAATTCGAGCGCGCCGAGCGTGATGATCGGGATCAGCGCGTTGCGCAGCGCGTGCTTGAGCACCACCACGCGCTCCAGCAGCCCCTTGGCGCGCGCCGTGCGCACATAGTCGGCGCTCAGTACCTGCAGCATGGCACTGCGCGTGTGGCGCATCAGCACGGCGGCGATCGCATTGCCGAGCACGAAGGCCGGCATGATCATCGCTTTCATGTTGCCCCAGAAATCTTCGAACGGGCTGACATAGCCCGAGGCTGGCAACCAGCCGAGCGAGACCGAGAACAGCAGGATCAGCAGGATGCCGAGCCAGAAATTCGGTGTGGAGAGCCCCCACAGTGCCACGATGTTCGCGGCGTAGTCCCACACCGTGTCCTTCTTCACGGCCGAGATGATGCCGGCAATGATGCCGATGGTCAGCGCAATCACCAGCGCCATCGCCGCAAGCTGCATGGTGACCGGCAGCTTCTCCAGGATCAGCTCGAGCACCGGCTTCTGTATGCGGACCGACTCGCCGAGATCGCCCTGCAGCACGCCGCCCGCCCAGTACAGGTAGCGCATGGGCAGCGGCTCATCGAGATGGAACTTCTGGCGCAGATAGGCGATCACGTTCGGATCGCGCTCCTCGCCGGCCAGCGCGATGGCCGGGTCGCCGGGCAGCAGCTGCTGCAGGCCGAAGATCAGCACCGACACGAAAAACAAGGTCGGGACGATCGTGGCGAGGCGGTGCGTGAGGAAGTTCAGCATCTGTGCTCGCGAATATCGCGGCCGGCGGTGCAGTCACCCATCAGTTCATCCTCAATCCTTGCACCCGCACGAGACCGTCGGGCACGGGGCGCAGGCCGGCGAGGCGTGCGGTGTACGCCCACAGCCAGTGCCGGTGATAGAGGTAGATGATCGGCCGCTCCCTCGAGACGATCGCGGCTATCTGCTCGTAGACCTGCTTGCGCCTAGCCGGATCGAGCGCGGTGCGCGAGTCCTGGATCAGCTTGTCCATGTCGGGCGAGCAATAACCGGAATAGTTGTTCGGCGCGTTGCAGGTGTAGAACTGCTGGAAATTGCCGTCCGGATCGGCGCGGCCGCTCCAGGCCAGCACATACGCTTCGTATTGCCCCTTGTCCGCCAATGCCAGCGAGCTGGCGAACTCCGTCGACTGGATCTTGATGTCGAAGCCGGCTTCTTTCGCCATGGCCTGGACGACCTGCGCGACGCGCTGCGCGTCCGATGTGGTCGGCGTCATTAGCGTGACGCTGGCGTTCGCCACGCCCGCTTCCTTCAGCAGCGCGCGCGCCTTCGCGACGTCGCGCTGCGGGATCGGACTGCCC
>DATAAP010000114.1:0-4897 GCA_036260035.1 Alphaproteobacteria bacterium
ACGGCCGCATCAGCCGCCGGCGCCCGTTCCGCGATCCGCACCATTCGGCGTCGCTGCCAGCGCTGGTCGGCGGCGGCGCGCGCGCTAAGCCGGGCGAGATCTCGCTTGCGCATCTCGGCGTGCTGTTCCTCGACGAGCTGCCGGAGTTCCAGCGCCAGACTCTCGAATCGCTGCGCCAGCCGCTCGAAAGCGGCCGCGCGGTTGTGGCGCGCGCCAACGCCCACATCGCCTATCCCGCGCGCGTACAGCTCGTGGCGGCGATGAACCCGTGCCGCTGCGGCTATCTCGACGATCCTGCGCAGGGCTGCGGCCGCGCGCCGAAATGCGCGCTCGACTATCAGTCCAAGATCTCGGGCCCGCTTTTCGATCGCATCGACCTGCATGTCGACGTGCCGGCGGTGAAGCCCGCCGATCTCTCACTGCCGCCGCCTGCGGAAGGATCGGAAGACGTCGCGCGGCGCGTCGCCGCCGCCCGCGCGCGCCAAACCGCGCGCTTCGCCGCGATCCCCGCAGACAAGCGTCCACGCGCGAATGCGGAGCTCGACGGCGAGCTGCTGGAGCAGTTCGCCGCACCCGAGCCTGCGGGGCGCGCGCTGCTCACCGACGCGGCCGAGCGCCTGAAGCTGTCCGCGCGCGGCTATCACCGCGTGCTGCGCGTCGCGCGCACGCTCGCGGACATGGAGGGTGCCGCGACCGTCTCGCGCCTCCACATCGCCGAGGCACTGTCGTATCGCCGCATCGCCATCGCGCGGTGAGCGTGACGCACAGCACGAGGCTCTTCCGCCCGATCGCCACAGAGCGGTCAACTTCACATCACCGGCCGTGGTTGATAGCCTTTGAGAGCCGATGGTTCAGTCCAGAGGGTCGGTTATGGCACGCGCGGCGCTACCCAGTCCGGTGATCGTCGTTCCGGGAATCACAGCAAGCTATCTAACGGACCAATACCCTCTGCCTCCCGAGACGATCTGGAGTGTCCTGACGAAGGATTACGAGCGCGCCTCGCTGCACCCGGACGACACGCGTTTCGAGGCATTGGAGCCCGCGCGGGTCACGCCCGGCCAGATTTACGAGATCGCCTATCGCGAACTGATCGAGGAGCTGCGCTTCAATCTCCGTCAACGCGAAGACAGGCCAGTACCGGTCTTTCCGTTCGCCTACGATTGGCGCCAGCCCCTGGAGACGATCGAGGCGCAGCTCGCGGCGTTCATCGACGAGGTGATCGAGCGGACGAGCCTCCTCCGCCACTACGCCAGCGCGGGATATGGCGACGATCCGACTGTCAATCTGGTCGGCCATTCGATGGGAGGGCTGATCATCGCGGGCTATCTCGTCTCCGCCAAGAAGCCGCGCGTCGGCAAAGTGGCAACCTTGGCTACGCCGTTCCAAGGCTCGTTCGAGGCGGTCATCAAAATTGCGACGGGGACCGCCGAACTGGGCGTATCCCCGCCAAGTTCGCGCGAGCGGGAAGCTGCGCGAATGACGCCCGCCCTCTATCATCTGATTCCCAGCTTCGCGAACGGCCTGACGGTGGAGACCGGCCTGCCTGCATCGCTCTTCGACCCTGGCCTCTGGCAGCCCAGTGTGGTCGACACGATCGCGGAATACGTCAGACTGCATGGCGTCTCGGCGGCGAACCGTATTGAACAGGCGCGTGCCCTGTTCTCGCAGTTCTTGAGAACGGCACGTGACTACAGACGAAAGACCGACGGTCTTGACCTCAAAAAGGCCGGGCTGGGCTCCGATGATTGGCTGTGCGTCGTCGGCGTCGATTCGGTGACACGGGTCCGTTTGCAGGTCGTGCGCCGCGGGCGCAACCCGGATTTCGAATTGCGGTCGTCCGACCGCACGAATCAATGGCGCGACACAAGCGGAGACCCGGAAGTGCGCCGCATGACCGGCGACGGGACGGTGCCATTCGAAGGCGCGATACCGCCATTTCTGCAGCTCGCAAATCTGGTCTGCGTCACGCCGGACGATTTTGGCTACTGGGAGATTCAGGACCGTGTCACCACCACGGCAGCAGGATTCCACGGAATTCTGCCAAACATGGACATGCTGCACCGCCTGATCGTCCGGCACTTTACCGGCGCGCCGGATCGCCGCGGCAACACGTGGGGCAGACCGGCCCCGGGCGTGAGCGCCGATGCGTGGAGCCCTGCCGTTCCGGACCTCCGCGTGAAGGAGTGACGCGCCCAGCACGGTGGGTTAGCGCTCTTCTACCTCTGCGTCGCGATCGCGCGCTAGCTACTGCCCGAATAGCCGGCGGATGCCGCCACGCAGGTGATCGGTCATAGCCTGTCGCGCGGCGTCGGCGTCGCCGCTTTCGAGTGCCGCGCTGATGCGTGCATGTTCGCGGCAGACCTCGGCGAAGCGTTCGGCACTCGGTCGATCCGACAGCTCTCGCGTCAGCCGGATGCCGAATTTGATCTGCTCCGTCAGCGCTTCCAGCGTCGCGACGAAGAAACGGTTGCCGCTCGCGCGCGCGATGGCGAGATGGAAGAGCACGTCCGCGTCGAGCCCAGATTGGCCGGACGCGAACTCGGCCTCGACGCGCTTGCGCGCTTGCTTCACCTCGGCGATCGCCTGCGCGTCCGCGCGCCGTGCGGCGAGAGCGGTCATCTCGCCTTCGACGCTGCAGCGGAACTCGAGGAAGCTCTGGACATCGGGGATGCTGTGCAGCGGTCCGAAGGACACCAGCGGCGGCTTGGCGATCTCGCGCACATAGGTGCCCGAGCCCTTGCGCGAATAGACGTGGCCCTCGGCCCGCAGCCGGGCGAGCGCCTGACGCAGGACCGGTCGCGACACTAGGAAGCGCCGCGCCAGCTCCGCCTCCGACGGCAGCCGCGCATTGGGCGGAAAGGCCTGCGACGCGAGCAGCTCGCGCAGGCGGTCATATGCTTCTTCGCTCAGAGATCGCCGGTGCTGCTCCATGATTCCTTATCCACTAACATGTAAAATCTGTCAAATTTATTCACCGACCTGGCTATCAAGTTTAAAAAGATGATAAGAAAGCGTGGGAATGAAATTGGAGGGACGCGAATGCGCTTCAGAGGATGGTTCTTTTCTTTGCTTGTGGCGCTGTCGCCGGCGTTGGCGGCGGCGCAAGTACCGGATCGGCCGGTGCGGATCATCGTCCCGTTTCCGCCCGGCGGCACGTCGGACATTGTCGCGCGCGTGCTTGCGAATGGCGCAGCGCCGCACCTGCCGCGCGGCGTAGTGGTGGAGAACCGTGGCGGCGCCGCAGGGAATATCGGAACTGCCGAGGCGGCGCGGTCGAATCCTGACGGCACCACACTCGTGCAATGCACGATCGGCACGTGCGGAGCGAACCCCTCGCTCTACGCCAACCCGGGCTATGACATTGCCAGCTCCTTCGTGCCGGTCATCCTCACGGGCGCCGTCCGCAACGTCATGGTCGTGCGGCCGAACCTGCCGGCGCGGACGCTATCGGAAGTCCTCGAGCTCGCGCGCAAGCCCGACACCCTGACCTACGGTTCATCCGGCGTCGGTGCGTCCAATCACCTCGCGCCCGAATTGCTGCGCGGCCAGTTCAAGCTGAACTGGACGCATGTGACGTATCGCGGCAGCGGGCCCGCCATCACCGATCTCATCGGCGAGCGGATCGACGTGTTCTTCGACAACCTTCCCTCGATCCTGCCGCATATCCGCGCGGGCAAGGTGCGTCCTGTCGCCGTGGTCGCGGCGGAGCGCGTGCCGGAGCTGCCCGACGTGGCGACCTTCGCGGAGGCCGGCGGCGGCGATCTGGTGATCGACAGCTGGTTCGGCTTTCTGGCACCCGCCGGCACACCGCCCAGCGTCGTGGCAGCGCTGAATGCCGCGTTCAACAAGGCGCTGGAAGATCTCGCCGTGCGCAAGCGTCTTGAGGAAGCGGCCGTGGTGCCGCTAGGCGGACCGCCGGAGCGCATGGGCGCGCATATGCGCAGCGAAGTCGCGCGCTGGGGCGAGGTCATCCGCAAGAACAACATCCGCGCCGAGTAGCGGAGGAGCGGCGTGGCCAAAGTCACCGGCATCCGCACGATCCGCATCGCCGAGCGGCCCAACCTGATCTGGGTTCTGGTCGAGACAAACGACGGGCTGACCGGCCTCGGCGAGTCGTTCCGCGGCGCCGAAGCCGTCGAGGCGGCGATCCACGCACAGATCGCGCCTTGGCTGCTGGGCCGCGACGCGCGCCGGATCGAGGCAATCTCGCGCCATCTGCTGACGCCCTATGTCGGCTTCCACAGCGCCAGCGCCGAGGTGCGCGCGGCCAGCGCCATTGATATCGCGCTGTGGGATCTCGCGGGCCAACGACATGGCATCCCCATTCACGAAGCGCTGGGCGGAGCGAGTCGCGACAGCATTCCCGCTTACAACACCTGCGCCGGCTATGCGTACAACACGAGCGGCACCGAGCGCCGCGCGATCGGCGCGCTCGATCAGACGCGCGGCCCCTATGACGACCAGATCGCCTTCACGCGCGACGCGGGCGCGCTCGCGGAGAGCCTGCTTTCCGAAGGCTATCGCGCGATGAAGATTTGGCCGTTCGATCCCTACGCAGCGCCGTCCGGCGGCCACCTCATCGCGCCGGAGGACCTCAAGGCAGGACTCGAGCCGTTCCGCAAGATACGCGAGGCGGTGGGCACGGAGATGGACGTGATGGTCGAGTTCCACTCCCTCTGGGATCTCCCCACCGCGCAGAAGATAGCCCGGGCCCTCGAGGAGTTCGAACCGTACTGGTTCGAGGATCCCTTGAAGGCAGACGACCTCGACGCCCTGGCCGAGTTTGCTTCCTCCACCCACGTCCCGGTCACGGCGAGCGAGACGCTCTCGGGCCGACCGGCCTTCCGGGAGTTGATGGAGAAGGGGGCGGCGAAGATCGTGATGCTGGACGTTAGCT
>DATAAP010000115.1:0-6651 GCA_036260035.1 Alphaproteobacteria bacterium
CCGGTCTGGCGCAGTGCTTCGCCCAGCGCCAAGGCTGCGGCCAGCGCCAGACCGGCCAGTGGCCGGGCCGGCAATCGCTGCCGTTGGCGTCATGACCGACGCGCTGAAAACCGAGGCAGCGGCGTGGTTCGAGTCGCTGCGCGACCGCATCTGCGCCGCCTTCGAAGCCATCGAGGACGAGCTTACCGGCACGCATGCCGAGCTGCCGCCGGGTCGCTTCGAGCGCAAGCGTTGGGAGCGGCCTGGCGGCGGCGGCGGCGTGATGTCGGTGATGCGCGGCCGGGTATTCGAGAAGGTCGGGGTCAACGTCTCGGCCGTGCACGGCGAGTTCAGCCCCGAATTCCGCGCGCAAATCCCAGGGGCCGCCGACGACCCGCGCTTCTGGGCGAGCGGCATCTCGCTGGTGGCGCACATGCGCTCACCCCTGGTGCCGGCCGTGCACATGAACACGCGGCACATCGTCACCACGAAGGCGTGGTTCGGCGGCGGCGCCGACCTCACGCCGATGGTGCCCGACACGCAGGACACTGCCGACTTCCACGTCGCCCTCAGGCGCGCCTGCGACGCGCACGACCCGAGCTACTACCCGCGCTTCAAGCAGTGGTGCGATGAGTACTTTTTCCTGAAGCACCGCAACGAGCCGCGCGGGGTGGGCGGCATCTTCTATGACAATCTCGACAGCGGCGACCGCGCGCGCGACTTCGCCTTCACCCGCGATGTCGGCCTCGCCTTCCTCGACATCTATCCGAAGCTGGTGCGCCGGCACATGAACCGGCCTTGGACGCGCGAGCAGCGCGAGCACCAGCTCGTCCGCCGCGGCCGCTATGTCGAGTTCAACCTACTCTACGACCGCGGCACCAAGTTCGGGCTGATGACCGGCGGCAATGTCGAGGCGATCCTGATGTCGATGCCGCCCGAGGTAAAGTGGCCGTAGCGCGACTGCTGCAAGCATCGCGGCGGCGGCGCCACCCTCACCCTAACCCTCTCCCGCTTGCGGGAGAAGGCGGGGCATGAGGATAGCGCCGCGAGCACGGATTACGCGTGCCAAAACGGCTTCGCGCATTCGCGCCAGCGGTCGCATTCGCTGAGGCCGATGTCCTTCAGGCCGTTCGCGTCGAGCTGGGCAAGCTGCCGGCGCGTACGGCGGCGCCAGCGCCAGTCGCTCAGCAGAGCGAATATCGATTGCAGCAGAGCCGCGCCATGCGCGGCGAATTTGCTTTGGGGCGCGGGGAGGATTTCAATAATCATGCGTGCAGTCTCGGGCCTCTCACGCCGGCGATGTTACGGGCTGGACCGAAGCATCCTGGTGCGCGGCGGCGTAGACTGAGCCATCGTCTTCAAGGACCGGTGCGATGACTACCAACGCCAGATTTGCCGAGATTGCAGCGCTCGCCGGCGACCCGGCCCGTGTCGGCATGCTGCATGCGCTGCTCGACGGCCGCGCCTTGACTGCGACCGAGCTCGCCCGCGCCGCCGGCGTCTCACCGCAGACGGCGAGTGGGCACCTGGCGCGTCTGAACCGGGCTGGCTTGATAGCCGTGCACCAGCAGGGCCGGCACCGCTATCACCGCCTCGCCTCGGCCGCCGTCGCGCAGATGATGGAGGGCATCATGCAGGTGGCCGCGCTAGCCAACCCGGTCCCCAGGCCGATGGTCGTCGGCCCCCGCGACGCGGCGCTGCGACATGCGCGCACCTGCTACGACCACCTTGCCGGCCGCCTCGGCGTGGCGCTTGCCGATGCGATGGTCGAGTCCGGACATGTGGAGCTTACGGAAGACGCAGGCCTGCTGACGGATAGCGGCATGGTGCTTTTGAAGCGTGCCGGTCTTGACGTCGACTCCATCACCGCAGGCAAGCGTGCGAAGCGCGTGCTCTGCCGGCCGTGCCTCGACTGGAGCGAGCGGCGGCCGCATCTGGCCGGCGCGCTGGGTGCCGCGCTTTGCACGCATTCCCTGGAAAATGGCTGGATCCGCCGCATCGACGGTACGCGCGCCGTATCGATCACCCGCAAGGGCGAGCAAGGCCTGCGCGACGTGTTCGGCGTGACGCTGAACTGAGTCTCAGTCGAACCACTTGCGCCAGGCGGGCCAGCGCTCGACCAAAGCCGCCATCGCGGCGTAGCCGTCCGCGGTCGGATGGATGCCGTCGCCGGCCGCCATCGCCTTGCCGAAGCGCGCATCCGACGAGAGCGGCGTGAACAGGTCGAGATAGGGTACGTCGAGCGTGCGGCAGACATCTTCATACGCCTTCGATGTCGCGGCGATCCGCGCATCGCGCAGCTCGCGCGGCTGGCCGGGATTGAGCGTGAGCGTCAAAGTTTCGTGCAGCACCGGCGTCGGACCGATCATCAAGACCGGCTTCCATGCCTTCGCCTCCATCAGAATGGCGCGCGCGATCTCTACGCTGCGCTCCTGCTCGACCCGCAGCGTGCCGTCGGCTTCGCGCGCGGTGTCGTTGATGCCGAAGGCGAAGACGAGTGCTGCGGGGTGGGCCATCGGCAGCCGCGCCTCGCATTCCTCACGCCAGCGCGACGCGATCATCGCCGAGGTGTCGCCGCGGATGCCGAGATTGTAGAGCGAGATGTTGTGGCCGCGCCGGCGCTCGGCCGCGCACAGCCGGCCCGGCCAGCCAAAGAACTCATCATCGCCGGTACCGGCCGTGATGCTGTCGCCGACGAAGCAGATGCGGAGCGTGGTCATTCATTTCCCCTGAGGAGCGCTTCTATCGTGCGCTGCACGTGCAGCCCTTCGCGCAGGCTAGGCAGGGCATGCGGCTTGCCGTCGAGCAAAGAGGCGAGATCGTCGAGCTGCGCGCGGCCGGCAACGACGCGCATTTCGTCGACCGAGCTCGTCTCCATCTCGTACCAGGTCTCGCCGTCGCGGCGCTCGAGTCCGTGCCAGTCGCGGATGCGCAAGGCACCGCGCGCGCAAGTCACGGTCCATAGGTTGTGATCGTCCGCCTCGCCGGCGACGCGGCCATCGAGCGTTACAACCGCGTCGTTGGCGCGCATCTCCGCTGCGACGGTCGTCTCGGCCTGCGCCGGATCGGGCCGCTCGACCCGGCTGCGCAGCACTTCAACCGCCCCGACGAGTCGCTGCGTCGTGAAAATGAAATGCGAGACGACCTCACGCGTGAAGCCCCCTTCGCGGCGACCGGAGACCCAGGACGACGCCCCGTCCTGCCAGCCGCGCGGCCAGCGGCGGAAGCGCACGAAGATGTCGATGCGCAGGATCGGCCCGAGCACGCCTGTCGCGATCGTGTCGACGATCTTGCGGAACGACGGCGCGCCGGCGAGCGAGAAGTTCACGCCGGCCTTGCGCCGCTCGCGCTCGGCGCGCGCGACCAGGGCCTCGCCCTCCGCATCGTCGACTGTCAGCGGCTTCTCGCAGAACATCGCCTTGCCGCGGTCGAACGCAGCATGCGCGTGCGCGGCATGGTGCGCCGGCGGCGCCGCGATGTAGACGCAGTCGATATCGTCGCGCGCGCATAACGCCGCCGCATCCGCCGCAACCGCGGTTGATGGATGTGCCTTCCGCAGCTGTGCGATCGCCTCCGCGTCAGGATCCCATGCGGCGACCAAATTGAAGCGCTCATGCGCCGCGACGCGGTCCGCCATGCGGCGCCCCATGATGCCGGCGCCGATGATGCCGATGCGATATGGCATTAGCCTCCGACCCGTCTGGCGCTGATCAGCGCTTTCAGTTTTGACAAGCAGTCCTCGCGCGTGGCGCGGTAATCGCCTTCTTCCCACCAGCGCTCGATCTCTGCAAGCAGGTGGCCGACCTCCGGCCCGGCGGCGACGCGGTGATCAAGCACGTCCTGCCCCTTGAGCGGAAGGACAACCGGCGTCCACGCCGCCGCCGCGGCGAGCAGTTCGCGATGGCGCGGCGCCGTGCCGGGCGAATCGGCCCAGTCGAGCAACACCAGATCGCGGAACAGCGGAACGCCGAGCCGATGCAGTGCGCGCCGCCATGCGCGCTCATTCAGCGGCGGCTTGACCGAAATCGGCGGCGCCGCGAGTGCCGCGAGCCGGTCGCGGTCGACATTGGAAAGTTTCAGGCGCGCCGCAACGGCAAGAGCGGCCGCCGACGCCTGCGGCAGCAGTGCGGCCAGCCGGCGCACCGCGTCACGGTCGCCGATCTCGTCCTCGATCAGAACCAGCATGCGCAAGCGCTCGATCTCCGTGAGCTCCGGCAGGATCGGCCGTAGCACGCCGTGATCGCGCATCAGTTCCAGCGCGCTTGCGGGATCGGGTGCCAGCAGCAGCCGCAGCAGCTCCGTCGCCACGCGCTCGCCCGACAGCGTCGGCAGCAATTCCGCCAACCGGCTGCACGCGTCCAGACCCGCCTCGTCCGGATCGGCCTTGCCATACCAGGCATGGAAGCGGAAGAAGCGCAGGAGCCGCAGCACGTCCTCGCGTATGCGCGCCTCGGGATCGCCGACAAAACGCACGCGCCCGGCCTCGAGGTCGTCGATGCCACCGAACGGATCGTGCACGGTGCCGTCGGGATCGGCCGACAGCGCATTGATCGTCAAATCGCGCCGTGCCGCGTCGGCTTCCCAATCGTCGGTGAAGGCGACACGCGCGCGGCGGCCGAAGGTCTCGACATCGCGGCGCAGGGTCGTGATCTCGAAATGCCGGTCGCCGATGACGGCGGTGACGGTGCCGTGCTCGATGCCAGTCGGGATCGCGCGGATGCCGGCGCGCGTCAGGCGTTGCATCACGACGTCCGGCGGATCGGGTGTAGCGATATCGATGTCCTTGACCGTGCGCCCCAGCCAGGCGTCGCGCACGCAGCCGCCTACGAACCGCGCCTGGCCGCGGTCGCGCGTCAGCGCCTCGATCACCGCGCGCGTCTCGCGAGCGTTGATCCAGGGCTGATCGGGAAGTCTGCGGGCGGGGTCCGGCACAGGCGCCAACTCAATCGAGGTCCGGATATCCTGTCACAAATGCGACACTAGCGCCTCGGTTGCGCGGGCTCGACATGGCCAGGCACGATGCGGCCGTCCTCGACGCGCGGCGGCACGTATTGCCCCTCGATCCCATAGCCGCGCAGCAGCGATAGCATGAGCGTCCCCGCCACGGCGAGCACGACGCCGGCAGCGAACAGCCATGCCCACGGCCCTTCCTGCCAGCGCCGCAATACGCCCTCGCCGCCGCGCGCAATCCGACGGTTTTCGTAGGCGATCCATGCCAGATACAGCAGCGATGGCAGCACGATCGGCACGATGTATTCCAGCAGGACGCGGAGCATGTCAGCGGCGGAGCACCTCTGAGAGGTTGACCAACATGCCTGCTGTGGCCCCCCAGATGTAATAAGTGCCGTACGGCATCGCCCAGAAATGGCGCTCGGCGCCCTGGAAGATGCGGCTGTCGCGCCGGTGATTGGCGGGATCGATAACGAAATCGAGCGGCACCTCGAAGGCCTCGGCCACCTCGAACGGATCCGGCTTCAGGGTGAAGGGCGGCCGCACGATGCCAACCACCGGCACGATCTCGAAGCCGGTGCGCGTCTGGTAGGTGTCGAGCCGCCCGACGACCTCGGTCAGTTCGGGCGGAAGCCCCACCTCTTCTTCCGCTTCGCGCAGCGCGCAGGCGACCGGATGCTCGTCGCACGGATCGATGCGGCCGCCGGGAAAACTGATCTGCCCGGCGTGATCGTGCAGATGCGCGGTGCGCCGCGTCAGCAGCACGGTTAGCTGGTCGGGATGCGCCACGATCGGCACCAGCACGGCCGCGGGCGTCAGCGGCTTGTCGGCCCATAGCCCGGGATTGAGGTCGTGGTCGCCGCGCACGCGCAGGCCGGCTCGCCGGATGCCGATATCCGATTCGGCCGCTCGCAAGCGTGCGACGATGTGATCGAGATCGGGACGGCTGTTGGGACGCGTCAAGCTCATTCAGGTCTGCCGAGCGGGTAGAACTGTCCCTCGCTCCATACGCCGAAAGCCTCGGCGCCGTCCATGCGCTCGGTCGTGCCGAGCTCGACCAGCTCGTAGAAGACCGGCCGCAGGATCAAGGCATCGAGCCCGCCGCGCACGCGGATATAGGGCGACGGCTCGCGCGTCGTGGCATTTTCGACCACGCGAATGGGGTGATCGGGGCCGGCGACGATCTCCTCGTCGAGATTGGTGCGGAAGGCAAGGCACTGCGCGCGCCCGCTGCCGCTCACGCTTAGCGCGACTGCGGTGAAGGGCGCGTCGTCGACGTCAATGAAGCCGCACTCGACGGGCGTTACCAGAAGGAAACGCCCACTGTCATCGCGCCGTAACACGCGCGCGAACAGCTGAACCAGCGGTTTGCGGGTGATCGGCGAGCCGTGATAAAACCAGGTGCCGTCACGCGCGATGCGGATGTTGAAATGGCCGCACGCGGCGGCGTCGGGATGGCGGGAGTCGGCGGTGGTCGCATCGCCGGGGACGTCCAGACGCCGGGCGAGCTCGACAGGATCGCGGCCCCGATCAGCGGGCGGAGCTTCGGTCATCGTCGACGAAGGACAGATCACTTGAGAGAGGTTGCATTGAACGCTCCCGAGCCAAAGTTTGCTCCCGTGCCCCCCACGACACGCGATCTGGTAGCCGAAGTCGAGAAACTGGGGGAAGACCCTCGCCAGCTCCTCCTGGTCCGATCGCAGCACGTTGACGCCGAAGCGC
>DATAAP010000116.1:0-7212 GCA_036260035.1 Alphaproteobacteria bacterium
CAGCAGCTCGAGCGGCGACTCAGGCGCTGGTGGCAGCTCCGGCGCCACGACCGGCGCGATAACGACGCTGGTCACGCCGGCGAGCATCAGCCGGAAGCGCATCGCGATGAATGCCTCGGAGAAGCCGGGCAGCACCGAAAACGCACTGCCGATACGCGCGAAGATGAGGAAAACCGCGAAAACCTGCGCCGGAAGCAGCTGTTCAAGCATGCGGCGCCTATCGGCTCAGTGCAGGCCGACGATGCGTGCGGCAAGCTGCTGCGTGAACGTGGTCAGCGTCGCCAGCATGAACGGCATGGCCAGGAGGAAGACCACGAAGATGACCAGCACCTTCGGGACGAAAGCGATAGTCGCCTCTTGGATCTGCGTCAGCGCCTGGAACAGCGAGATGACCAGGCCGACCACGAGCGATGCCACCAGGATCGGCGCCCCGAGCTTCAGCGTAACGATCATCGACTCGCGGGCAATCTCTAGGACGTCGGCGGAGTCCATGGCCGGTCAGATCGGCATACGGATGATGTCGAGATAGGCCTGAATCACGCGATCGCGCACAGCGACCGCGGTCTGCAAAGTCACCTCCGCGTTCGACACCGCAGTGACCACCTGGGCGATATCGGCCTTGCCTGCGACCGCCTGTAGCGTCGCCGCCTCGCCCTGCTTCAGGCTGTCGACGGTCGATTGTGCCGCCTGCTTAACCAGCTCGGAGAAGCCATCGCCGACCTTGCCGGGCGCCTCGAGCCCGGGTGCGGCAGCCTTGCGTGCGGCGGAGGCATAGGCAGCTGCGGCATTGGCGAATGAGACGTTCATGAATTCACCTCAATCAACCTTCTTAGCCGCGCAGGATGTCGATCGTGCGCAGCAGCATGGTCTTAGCGACCTCGATCACACTCAGATTGGCTTCGTAGCTGCGCTGCGCCTGGCGCATGTCCATGACTTCGATCAGCGAGTTCACGTTGGGCGCAAGGACGTAGCCGTCGGCATCGGCGCCCGGATGATTCGGATCGTAGCGCTTCTGGAACTCGGACTGATCGCGGACGACGCGGTCCGGACGCACGAGCTGCGTCCCCGTGGCCCTGTCGAGCGCATTCTTGAAGGTGAGCATCTTGCGCCGATACGGGTCCGCGCCCGGTGCCTCGGCCAGCGAGTCGGCATTGGCTAGGTTCTCCGCGATTGTGCGCATGCGGGCATTCTGCGCCTGCATGCCCGCGGCCGAGATCTTCAACGTCTTCGTCAGGTCCATGCTCTTAGTCCCGATGCGAACGCACTACGCCTGGCCTCGGCCGATCACCGCTTTGATCAGGCCGATCTGCTTGCGGTAGAGATTGGTGATGAGCTGGTAGTCCATCGCCGTCTCGGCGACCTTCATCATCTCGGACTCCAGCGAAACGGTGTTGCCGGACAGGGTCGCTTCGGTCTTGTTGTCCTTGACGGCGGCGCTCTTCGCCGGGCCGCCCGGCCGCCCCTCAAGATGCCGCTCGTTGGTCGCGGCTGGCGCCAGCCGTGCGCCGGCGGAACTTGCCATGGCTGCGAAGTCCATCGGCTTCAGATCGCGCGCCTTGTAGTTCGGCGTATCGGCGTTGGCTACGTTTTCGGCGAGCACCTTCTGGCGCTCGGAAAGCCATCCGATGCGCTGCGAGATGAGCGAGAACAACGGGAGCTTGCTGACATCCATTGCGGCGGAATCGCTCCGTGCGCGAGCACCTCTGGTGCCCCCATGGCCGCGACTGTCAAGCAATTCCCTTAAAGAACTGTAAAACTTTAACGAGCGCGGTGGCGGCATGCCGCGCCGCCCCTGAGTTCCCGGCCAATATCAGGCAGACACCGAAAACAGCAGCCGCGCAGAGCGTTCCTGTAATGCGGTACGGCAACTCCCGCGCGAGCACCGTGGCGACAGGCTTTTAATGCAAATTTAAGCATAATCTTCGATTGTCGGCGGCAAGCATGCGGCCACCTAATTACCGTGGCTGCCCTGGAACACCAGCCGGAATGACCTCCTTGGCTCCGAGACAGCCGCCTGACCACGACGCTCATTCCGCGCGCCCAGTGGCAGTGGCCCTGCGCTACAGCGGCGCGGCAGAGGATGCCCCGCGCGTGGTCGCGAAGGGCGAAGGATCGATCGCGGAGCAGATCATCGCGCTCGCCAAGGCGCGCGGCATCGAGATCCGGCAGGACGCCGACCTCGTCAACCTGCTTGCCGCCGTGCCCCTCGATGCACCGATTCCGCTCGAAGCCTATGTCGCGGTGGCCGAGATCCTGTCCTACATCTACCGGCGCCGCGGCGGGCGGCCGGGCCCGAGTTGACCATGCAGCCGAGCGATCTGCGTCAGGAAGTCGCGGCGGTGTTCGGCGAGATCGTCGCTGCCAAGCGGCTCGTCCGCTCCGGCCGCACGGTTGAACTCGATGGACTCGACAAGCGGATCGGCATCCTTTGCGAGGCCATCGTAGCGCTTCCGAGCGAGGACGGGCGGGCGATGCTGCCCCTGCTCGGAGATCTGCGGGCCTCGCTCGACGAACTTGCCGAGGCCCTGAAGGCCGCATCCCCTGGCGATTGCAGTCCTTCCGCGCCATGATCGATTCCGATCTCCTCCTACGCTTCGTGCTCGCGCTGGCAGTCGTGCTGGCACTTATCGCCGTCACCGGCTGGGCCGGCCGTCGCTATATGGGGGCCGGCCGGCTGACCGCCTTCACTGGCAAGCGCCGCCGTCTAGCGCTCGTCGAGACGCTGCAGGTCGATGGCCGCACCCGCGTCCTGCTGGTCCGGCGCGATGCGACGGAGCATCTCATCATCGTCGGCGGCGCCGGCGCGGTGGTCATCGAGCGCGGAATCGCGCCGCCGCAGCCCTTCGCCGTGGCGGTCGATGCCGCCAACGCTGTCAACGGGGGGACCTGACATGCTCCACGGCGCCCTGAAGCGCGCGGTTGTCGCCTTCGGCCTGATTCTGGCATCGATGATGCCGGCGGCCGCGCAGAGCTTCACGCTCGATCTCGGCGACGGCGGGACGTCGACGGGCCGCATCATTCAATTGATGGCCCTGATCACGGTCCTGAGCCTCGCACCGTCGATCCTGGTGATGGTCACGTCGTTCACGCGCATTGTGGTCGTGCTGTCGTTCTTGCGCAACGCCATGGGCCTGCAACAGACGCCGCCCAATGCCGTGCTGATCAGCCTCGCCCTCTTCCTGACCGCATTCATCATGGCGCCGACCGCCGAGACGGCCTATCGCGATGGCATCGCGCCGCTGATGGAGAACAAGCTCACCGAGGCCGAGGCGCTAGAGCGCACGTTGAAGCCGCTGCACAGCTTCATGCTGAGCCACACGCGCGACCAAGATCTCAAGCTCTTCATCGACCTCGCCAAGCTCCCCGAGGTCGAATCGCGAGAGACGACCCCGCTCCGCGCCCTCATCCCCGCCTTCATGATCAGCGAGCTGCGGCGCGCATTCGAGATCGGTTTCCTGCTATTCGTGCCCTTCCTGATTATCGACATGGTCGTCGCCTCGGTCTTGATGTCGATGGGCATGATGATGCTCCCGCCGGTCGTGATCTCGCTGCCGTTCAAGCTGATCTTCTTCGTGCTGGTCGACGGCTGGTATCTTGTCGCCGGCTCGCTGGTGCAGAGCTTCGGACCCAGCTGAGCGTGCCGCGCCAGCCGCGCTCGAATGCACGGAGTGCCGCTTCACCACCCTTCAGCTCCGACCGATGTGAGCTGCTGTTCTCAGCTTGCCGGCTTCGGCGCCGACGCTAGGATCCGCTTGCGATAGTCCGCCAGGAAGGACTGGAACGGCGCCACGGCTGCGGCACGCGCTGCGATGTCGCGCACGTCGCCGACCGGAGCACCCGGGTCGCTGGCAACGACTTGGTAGATGTCCTTATAGGGCCCGCGCCGCATCGCAGCGCCAAACTCCCCGTCGAAGCGCTTGAGGCCATCCTTGTCGCGCGAAAGCGACAGGGCAACCGCTAGGCGGATCGCCTGCCGCGCCTGCTCGTCCGCCAAGTCTCCTGCGGGCGGGATGACAAGCCGGGTCAATGCCGCGGCGGCACCGCCCCAATCTTGGGCGCGCCAGGTCAGCTCCGCGCGCAGCAGGTCGGCGTCGCGCGTGTCGTCGGCCGACAGCCGGGTGAGCGCATCGGCGGTGCGGCCCAGATCGGCCAGCGCACGCGCCTCGATGCGGTTGCGCTCCTGCACGATGTCCTTCGCAAGCCCTTCGACATCGGTCGCCTTGAGAGCGGCTAAGGCCAGCTCGGGCTTGCGGTCGAGCAGCCGCACCATCGCGAGCTTGGCGCCGCCCTTCGCCCTTTCCTCGCCCGCAAGCCGCTCCTTGACGAGCTGATCGAGCACCTCGGCGGCGCGGTCGAGCAGATCCATCGCAACCAGCCGGTCCGCCAGCCCCTGAACGATCTTGTCACCGCTCGCGCCGGTCGGGATCAGATCGCGAAACTCGTCATAGAGGGCAATCGCCGCGACGGGCGTGACATTTGTCGCGGCCGCACCGGTGAAGACCGCCGCAAAGGCATCCATCATCTCCGCGTTCACCTTCTTGGCATCGCGGTGATGGGGATAGAGCGTCAACGCGTTGCGCAACATGGTCAGGCCGGCGCGGTGATCGCGCATGGCGATCTGGAGACGACCGAGCTGCGCCATGATGTCGAACTCGAGGCTGTCGCCGCGCCACGAGAAGCGAAGCCGCTCCAGGACCGGAATTGCATCAGCCGCGGACATTTTCCCGTCTTCAATCAGGAGCCTGAGCCGCTCGAGCATCGCGGCCGTGCGACCAGGAGTCGGCGCCGTGCGCTCCAGTTCGCCCCAAGTCGCCAGAGCCGCCTCACGGTCTCCTGCAGCCAGCAGCATCCGCCCGCGCAAATAGGCCGCCTGCGCCCGCTCTGAGAACGAAGGCTGCCCTGCCACCACTGCATCGAGATGCGCTTCGGCGCCGGGGAGATCGTCGGTCATCAGGCGCGCCTCGGCGTGCCACAGATTGAGCCGGTTGGCGAACGGCGCCGGATAGTTGCGGTACATCTCGACGCTACGGCCCATCTGGGCACGCGCCGTCGCTGCATCGCCCTGCGCCATCGCCAGCGCGCCGCGCCAGAGCGCCGCTTCAGGCTGTGCGTCGAGACTCTTGTCGTTCAGAGTGCGCTTGGCCTCATCGAGATCGCCGCTCATCAGTGAGGCGACGCCGCGAAGCGCCCTCACTTGCGCAGTGGCGACGAGCGCCGGCTCCTCCTGCTCGATCAGCCGGACGAGGCCGAGCACGTCCTCCATGTGGCCGTAGGCGAACAGAAAGCGGGCGAGCTCAAGACGGGCGGCGTTGCGCTTGTCATGCGCTGCCGCGGCCACCGCGCGATGCAGCGCCTGGCGATCCTCATTGAAGCGGCTGGCGCCATTGCGCCGCCACCCGGCGAGATCGAACAGAGCGGGAGTCCGCAGCGCGCGCAGGCCGCGCCCAGCTGCTTCGCGCGCCTCGGAAATATAGAGGCCGCCCGCGCTCGACACCTCGACCGAGGAGCCGGCCGGGCGCACCGAAACCTTGTCGGCGATCTTCTGGATCGCGACGCCCTGGGTGCTCGCTAGGACGCGGAACTGCGGATACATGCGCTCCGCCTCGACGCCCGCGCCGGCTGCCGTCGTCGGCGCCACTGCGATCTCGTCGCCGACTTCCGGATCGCGGAGGTTGAGAATGGTGCGTGCGCCGGACATCTCGACAAGCAGGCGGGCGATGGCAGGATCGCTGCTGTTGCGTGCCGTGATCGTGGACGGCACACCCGGCGCGCGCGGCAAGCGGCCGACTTCGACGACCCAGGCGTCGCCTTCGCGGCGCGCGGCGCTGGCTGTCCCACCCGGCGGCATCAGCCGCAGTACCGTGCCCTGCCCTTGCCCGACCGGCTCGATAACCTCCACCGGCCCGAGCACGTCGTCGCCCTTTTCGCGCAATGCCGTCAGATTTAGCGGCGCGCGGCGATCGAAGGCGATCCAAAGATACTGTCCGCGTCCGAACACGGCCGCGCCCACCGGCTCCTTCCATCCGAAGCGTAGCCCGTGTCCATCCGGCGTGCGCACGAGCTCGACCGTGACCGGGACCGCAGGTGCCCCCGTTGCTGCCGGCGCGGCGACGGAGTCGGCCGGTTTTTGGCCTTCCAAACTCTCGGCACGGCCGCGGAGGGAAATCGGCCTGCGTGGCGCCGGCGGAGCGGTTGGCGTCTGCGCCGTTTGTGTCGGAGCCACCGCGGATGCAGGCGGCTCGACATTCGACGCGCCTGTTTCAGGTGCCGGCGCCAGCGGCATGATCACCCTGGCGCCACCTTTCGGCGCTGGCTCGGGGCGCAGCTCACGCGGTGGCGCCACCTGCTCGGTTCCGCGCGTGAAATCGAGTACGACCTTACTGCCGGAGCGGAAGTGGCGGAGCTGCATCTGCGCCGGCAACGTCAACTTGAGAACCAGCTTGTCGCCGTCAGCCTCGACATCGGCCTTCGATGAGAGCTTCGCGAGGCCTGCGTTGAGCGCCTGTTGATCGACCTGCGCCGCGCGGTCGAAGACGATCACCGCAACGCCGCTCTTCAGATCGACGCGGTATTCAGTCGGCTCGCGCCAGTCGAACACCACGCGCTCGAATGTCGGATGCGTCCCGAACCGCACCGGAAGATCGGCGGCCTGTGCCCAGGGCGACAGCGCCGCTGCACCGACGGCACAGCCGAGAATGCCTGTTGCGAGTGCGACCCGCCTCATTCTTCCACCTGCAATTCCGGGCCGCGCCCGCGTCGTATCCGGACTGCGGGACGGCGGCACGGCGTCAGTCCGATCCGAACAGCGCGTCGATGTCGGCCTGCGTGTTGCCGGCACCCGGAAGCTGCGGGCCATTCAGCAGCGCCTTGTCGGCGTCGGCCTGGCCGACTAGCTCTGACGACGGCTCGGCGCGCACAAGGCTGGCTGCCCGCTCGATCTCGTCGCCGAACGCCTTCACCAGGCCCGCGACTTTGTCTTCGATCTGCTTCAGCGTGCGCACCACCTTGTTGATGCGCTGGCCGGTTATGTCCTGAAAGTTGCACGCCTCATAGATGTTCGTGATGGCGTCGCCGATAGCCTCCTTGGCTTCGCCGCTCAAAGCACCGCTGGCGCGCTCGATCTTCTCGACCGAGTCAAGAATGACGTTGGTCGCCTGCTCAGTCGATCCGACGATCGCGTCGAGCTCGTCGGCGGCGGTCGGTAGGTGCTTG
>DATAAP010000117.1:0-4693 GCA_036260035.1 Alphaproteobacteria bacterium
TCGAGGCCGTCGCGATCGGCCAACATGCGCTCGATCGTGCGGTGAAGTACGCGAAGGAACGCATCGTCTTCGGCCGGCCGATCGGCCAGAACCAGGGCATCCAGCACCCGCTGGCGGAGAGCTGGATGGAGCTCGAGGCAGCCTGGCTCGCCTGCATGCGTGCAGCGTGGCTCTATGACCAGGGCCGTCCGTGCGGCCCCGAGGCGAACGCCGCGAAATATCTCGGTGCGGAAGCGGGCTTCAACGCCTGCACCCGCGCGGTGATGACGCATGGCGGCATGGGTTATGCGCGCGAGTTCGACGTCGAGCGCCTGCTGCGCGAGGTGATGATCTGCCGCATCGCCCCCGTCAGCCCGCAGCTCATCCTCTGCCACATCGCCGAACGGGCGCTCGGGCTGCCAAAGTCCTATTGAGACGTTCTGCCGATCGGTCGCCTGCCTTCGAGCAAGGCGCGCTCCTGTCCTAGCGCTTTCGCGGCGAACTCCATGAATGTCCGCACGCGCGCCGTCTGCCTCAGATCGGTGTGCGTCAGCAGCCACAACACTGTCTCGATCTCCTTGACCGGCGCGCGCCGGATGCGAACGAGCCGCATGTCCGTGTCGCCGAGATAGCACGGCAGCGCCGCGATGCCGATGCCGGATGCGGCCGCCTCCCGCATTGCGACGAGCGAGTCGGCGCGGAACGCGATGCGTTCCTTTGGAATGGCCGTCATCCACCGCGCAACCGCAATGTCAGCCAGTGATTCGTCCGGCGCGATCCAGCTCTGCGCGGCAAGGTCGCGTGTATCCCGACGCGCTGAGAGGTAGGCAGGGCTGGCGTATACCGCGAAGGCGAGCGCCGACAGGCGGCGGCCGACCAGCGTCTCAGGCGGATCCACAGCAGGCCGGATCGCGACGTCCGCGTCACGTTTCGTCAGGTTGAACATCCGGTTGGAGACGGCGACTTCAAGCACGATGCCGGGATGCGATGTACAGAACGCGGCGAAAAGGCGAGCAAGGATCGAGACCATCAGCGTGTCCGTGGTCGTGACCCTCAACGTGCCTTCCAGCCGCAGGTCCTGCCCCGCCAGCTTGCGCTCAAGCGTCGTGACCGTCTCGGCAATACGCCGCGCGGCGGACACGAGCTCTTCTCCGCCCGCCGTCAGCACGTAGCCGCCCGGCAGCCGGTCGAACACGCGCAGGCCCTGGCGGCGCTCGAACGCGCCGATGCGCCGCAGCACCGTCGTGTGATTGACGTCGAGCGCGCGGGCGGCGCCCGCGAGTGAACCCTGCTCCGCCACGGCCAGCAGGTAGCGCAGATCGTCCCATTCCATGCCGTAGGTGCTGTCCATGTCTGTGCGTTTTTGCAGTGCTCGACTGCAGATTATCAGATCGCTGTGCTGATTAGCACACCCTACTTGACCGGAGCGCGGCAGAAACGCGCATCCGGTCGGAGACACGCTATGGACACGCTCTTCATTCCGCTCGCCCTGCTCGCCGGCGCCGGGCTGGCTGTGCAGGCCGGCGCCAACACGCAGCTTTCCCAGCACACCGGCAGCCCGTTCGCGGCGACGACGCTCCAGCTCCTCGTCGGCGCAGCGGTGCTGCTGGCGCTCGCCTCAGGCACCGGGACGATCGCGGCCATTGCCCGCATCAGCGACGCGCCGTGGTGGCAGTCTATCGGCGGACTGGCGAGCGCGTTCTATGTCGTTTCGGTCATTCTGCTCTTTCCGCGACTGGGCGCGGTGGTGAGCGTCGGTCTGCTCATCGCAGGGCAGATCTTCGCCTCGCTTGCGCTCGATGTCCTGGGTTGGCTCGGCGTGCCGGCCAAGCCGCTCGATGCGCCGACCGTGCTAGGCGCGCTGACTGTGCTGGGCGGAGCTGTCGCGATCGTGCGCGGCCAGGGTGGCGGCGCTGCATCTGTGAGGGGACATGCCCCGTGGGTGGCGCTGGCGCTCGCCGCGGGCGCCGTGCTGCCGGTCCAAGGTGCCGTCAATAGCCTGCTCCGCGCGGCGCTTGGTGCGCCATTCGCGGTGGCGGCGATCAGCTTCGTCGTCGCGACACTCGGCATGGCAGCCGTCCTCCTGTTCGCGATTGCGGCGCTGCGCGCACCGAGGCCGCACTTCGGCAAGCTCGGGCACATGCCGTGTTGGGGCTGGCTCGGCGGCATCGCGGGTGCTGCCTATGTGACGACCGTGTTCATGGCGATCCCTGCCGTCGGCGCCGCCGCCACGGTGGGCCTGACGGTCGCCGGCCAGCAGGTCGCCTCGGTCTTCGTCGACCGCTACGGCCTCATGCGCCTGCCGCGGCGTCCGGTGTCCGGGCTGCGCCTCGCCGGAGTGGCCGCGCTGCTCGCCGGCGTGGCCCTGATCCAGGCGTTCTGACGATCGGCCGAGGCGTGGTCTTCAGAATGCGACCTGGTCGCCGCCTTTGAGCGAGAGGATCTGCCGAGCCTCATCCGGCGTCGCGACTTCGAGGCCGAGCCCTTCGAGGATCTGGCGGGCGCGGCGCACCTGCGCCGCGTTGCTCTTGGCGAGCGTGCCCGGGCCTTCCCACAGCGAGTCTTCGAGGCCGACGCGGACGTTTCCACCCATCGCCCCTGCGATAGCGGCGACGTTCATCTGGTTGCGGCCGGCGCCCAGCACCGACCAGTGGTATTGGTCGCCGAACAGCCGGTCCGCGGTGCGCCGCATGTGCAGGATGTCCTCCGGATGCGGGCCGATGCCGCCGAGAATGCCAAACACGCTCTGCACGAAGAGCGGCGGCTCCACCAGCCTGCGGTCGAGGAAATGCGAGAGCGTGTAGAGGTGCGAGATGTCGTAGCACTCGAACTCGAATCGCGTGCGGTTCTCGCGGCAAGTCGTCAGGATGTATTCGATGTCCTTGAACGTGTTCTTGAACACGAGGTCGCGACTGTTCTCGAGATGCAGCCTTTCCCACTCGTGCTTGAACTCCTTGAAGCGGTTCAGCATCGGGAACAGGCCGAAATTCATGGATCCCATGTTGAGCGACGCGACCTCCGGCTTGAACACGGCCGCCGGGCGCACCCGCTCCTGAATGGTCATCGACGGCGCGCCGCCGGTCGTGATGTTCACCACCGCCTTGGTCGACTGCTTGATGCGCGGCAAGAAGGCGCCGAACGCTTCGGGGCTCTGATCCGGCTTGCCGGTCTTGGGATCGCGCGCATGCAGGTGGATGATCGCGGCCCCCGCCTCCGCGGCGCCGATCGCCGCCTCGGCGATCTCCGACGCGGTCACCGGCAGATAGGGCGACATGGAAGGCGTGTGGATCGAACCGGTGACGGCGCAGGTGATGATCGCCTTGCGGGCGGCGGCCATGACATTTCTCCCCTCGGATTTCGCTGGGCAGACCTTGCCGAAGCGGCGGCCCTTCGGCAAGCCTGCGGATCAATGGTAGCCGATATCGCCGCGCACCTTGCCGCGGAAGATCCAGTAGGACCAAGCCGTGTACATGAGAATGACCGGCAGCAGGAACACGGTGCCGACCATCAGGAACGCCTGCGTGCGCGGCGAGGATGCGGCCTCCCACAGGGTGATCGAGTGTGGCACGATCATCGGCCACAGGCTGATGGCGATTCCGATATAGGACATCACGAACAGGCCCATCGCGCCGATGAACGGATACGCCTCCGCCTTGCCGGGAAGCGAGCGCCAGACCCAGAATGTGAGCAGCGCAGTGACGACGGGCACCGGCGACAGGTAGGCGATGTTGGGCCACGAGAACCAGCGGTCGGCAATCGTGGCGTGCATCAGCGGGGTCCACGCGCTGACGACGACGATGGCGATCACCACACCAATCAGGGCACCCTGGCCCATCCGGCGCGCCCATTGCTGCAGCTCGCCTTCCGTCTTCATGATAATCCAGCCGGCGCCGAGCAGGGCATAACCGAAGAGCAGGGCGACGCCTGTGAACAGCGGAAACGGTGCGAACCAGTCGAATGAGCCGCCGGCGAAGCTGCGGCCCTCCACCTCGAAGCCGCGAATGAACGCGCCGAGCAGCACGCCCTGCGCGAAGGTGGCTATGGCGGACCCATAGCAGAAGCCGTGATCCCAGAAACCCTGATGGTCCGCTTCCTTGAAGCGGAACTCGAAAGCGACGCCGCGGAAGATCAGCCCCAGCAGCATGATCAGGATCGGGAAATACACGGCAGGGAGGATGATCGCGAAGGCGAGCGGGAAGGCAGCGAGCAGGGCCAGGCCACCGAGCACGAGCCAGGTCTCGTTGCCGTCCCAGATCGGCGCAATCGAGTTCATCATCGTGTTGCGCCAGTCCGACCGTCTCGTCAGCCCGTAGAGAATGCCGACGCCAAGGTCGAAGCCGTCGAGTAGCACATACAGAAACACGCCGAGCCCGAGGATCACCGTCCACAACCCGACGAGGTCGAGGGCAGGCTGCATATCAGGCAGACTCCTTCGCCGGCTCGCCCGGCAGCGCCTGGACCGGCTGGCGCGGCCGCCCGCTCGACACCGGCGCTTCCATCTCTTCGGCGCGCTCGGGTCCGGCGCGCACGAGGCGCACGATGAACATCAATGCAACCGGATACACGAGCAGATAAACGCCGACGTAGAGCAGCAGCGATATGGCGACGTCGAATCCGGTGAGCGAAGGTGTCACCGATTGGGCGGTCCGCATGAGCCCGTACACGGTCCAGGGCTGACGCCCCACTTCCGTCGTGACCCAGCCCGCGAGAATTG
>DATAAP010000118.1:0-21855 GCA_036260035.1 Alphaproteobacteria bacterium
CGATGTCGCGGCCGAACCCGGCGGGGATCGTCACCGCGAACTGCACCTTGCCGCGCTCCAGCAGATCGTCGACCACGCGCGGGTCGGGCGTGGTCGTCACGATACGGAAATAGGCGGAGTTCTCCAGCGCGCTGACGAAGCCCCGCGCGAACGCGCTCTCGTCGGCGACATGCAGCACGGTTGGCAGGCCCTTCGGATCGGAGTTGATGGCGAAGCCGAACAGGGTGAGCTGCAGGATCGGCACGCCGATCATCATCGCGAAAGTGAGGCGGTCGCGCCGCATCTGCACGAATTCCTTGACCAGCATCGCCATGAAGCGCGCAAAGCTGAAGCGCATCATGGCGGCCGCGCCTCCGCGCCGTTCATCAGCAGAATGAAGACGTCCTCGAGGCCGGGCGGCACGCGTTCCCATTGCAGCTCGGGATCGTTACGCCAGGGTGCCACTGCGGCGTCGAGCGCATCGCGGTCGGTGCCGCTCAGATGCAGGCTGTTGCCGAAGGGGGTTGCGATGGCGATGCCGGGCGCCTGCTCGAGCGCCTGCCGCGCGCGGCCGACGCCAGGCCCGCTCACCGACCAGGTCGACAGATGCGAGCGCGCGATCACGTCCTCCACCGTGCCGTGCGTCAGCAGCCGGCCATATGCGAGATACGCAATGGCGTGGCAGCGCTCGGCTTCATCCATGTAATGCGTGCTGACCAGCACGGTCATGCCGCCGGCCGCGAGCGTGTGGATTTCGTCCCAGAATTCGCGCCGCGCCTTGGGATCGACGCCGGCGGTCGGCTCGTCGAGCAGCAGCAGCTCGGGCTGATGCAGCACGCAGGCGGCAAGCGCCAGGCGCTGCTTCCAGCCGCCGGACAGCGTGCCGGCGAGCTGCATCTGCCGGTCCGCAAGCCCGAGCCGCACCAGCGACTCGTCCACGGTCGCGCGGCGGTTCGGCACGCCGTACATGCGGGCGACGAAGTCGAGATTCTCGCGCACGCTGAGGTCCTCGTAGAAGCTGAAGCGCTGCGTCATGTAGCCGACGCGCCGCTTGATCGAGGCGGCCTCGCGGATGATGTCGAAGCCGAGGCACGTCCCGCTGCCCGTGTCCGGCGTCAGCAGGCCGCACAGCATGCGGATCGTGGTGGTCTTGCCGCTGCCGTTCGGCCCGAGAAAGCCGTAGATGAGCCCGCGCTCGACGCGCAGCGACACGTCGCGCACGGCCGGCCTGCCGCCGAACGATTTGCCGAGCCCGCGCACGTCGATGACCGGAGCCGTCATGGCACGAACACGACGTCGACCGGCTGGCCGGGATGCAGCCGCGCCGGCGCCTCAGGCCGCGCCTCGAGTCGGTAAACGAGTTTGGCGCGGCTTTCGTTGCTGTAGATCACCGGCGGCGTGTATTCGGCCGCCGGTGCGATGAAGCTGATGCGCGCGCTCAGATCACTGAGGCAGCCGTCGCAGCGCACGCGCACCGTCTGGCCGATCGCGACGGCGCCCAGCTGCGCCTCCGGCACGTAGAACCGGATTTTGACGTTGCCGGGCGGCAGCAGCGAGACGACCGGTGCGCCCGCCTGCACCCACTCGCCCTGGCGGTAATAGGTCTCCTCGACGAGGGCCGCCTGCGGCGCTTTCGGCGCGAGATCGGCAAGCTGCTGCTCGGCCTTAACCACCGCAGCCTCAGCGACTGCGACCGCTGCTTCGGCCGCACGGATGTCGTCCTCGCGTGCTGCGAGCCGGCCGACTTCGAGCTGCGCGGCCAGCTCGGCGACGCGCGCGCGGTCGCGCGCATAGGTGCTGCGCGCCTCGTCAACGCGCTCGCGCGCGGTATTGCCGCTTGCATGCAGCGTTTCCGCGCGCCGCAGTTGCACTTCCGCTAGGCGCAGGGCCGCTTCGGCCTGCTCCTTCTGGGCGGCGATGACGTCGAGCTCCGGGACGCGCTTGCCCTTGCGCAGATCGTCGAGATGGGCGCGCGCCTGATTGCGTGCCGCTACCGCGCGGTCGCGCTCGGCTTGCGCCTCGGTCAGGTCGAGCATGAAGAGCGGTGCGCCGGCGTCGACCTTGTCGCCTCGAGCGACATGGAGCCGCTCGAGGCGGCCGGCCAGCGGCGTTGCGAGGCGCACATACTCGCCCTCGACATAGCCGTGATAGGTGTTCGCCGGATCGGAATTGCCGATGCCGATCGCGGCGAGCAGGCCGGCGAACCAAGCGCCGATCTCCGACAGCACGCTCATCGCGCACCGTCCGCGCGCAGGCCGCGCAGCAGCAGTTCGATATGCGTGCGCCACAGCGCGTCAGGGTCGAGCGCCTCGGGCTCGTAACGACCGAGCGAGTGGCGCCACAGGGCGGTCAGCAGTATCGGGGCGATGACGCAGAACGTCGTATGGCGCACGTCGATGTTGCGGAACTCGCCGCGCTCGATCCCGCGCGTTAGCAGGCGGCCGACCAGCGCAAAGCCGCGATGCACGACCTGATCGAGGTAGAAGCGCGCGATATCCGGGAAATTCCCCGCCTCGGTGACGACCAGCTTGGGGATGATGCCGACCGGCGACGACGCCAGCCTGCCGGTCATGAATTCGAGCAGACGCCGCAACTGCTCCGCCGCGGGCGAACTGGGGTCGTCGAGCATCGTCTCGGCGCGCGCGATGTTCGGCAGCAGCGATTCGCGCACAACCGCCTTGAACAGCTCTTCCTTGCTCGGGAAATAGAGGTAGACCGTGCCCTTGCTCACCCCGGCCTTGGCCGCAATGTCGTCGAGGCGCGTCGCGGCGAAGCCGCGCTCGGCGAAGCAGGTGAGGGCTGCGGCGACGAGCTCGCCCGGGCGGGCTTCCTTGCGACGGCGTCGGGTGGCCATGACGCACCAAAAGTTACTGACTGGTCAGTCATTATACGGTTGCGGTATGGTATTGGCAAGCTTCGCAAGGCCGGACAGTCCTCCCGGAGCTGGGTGAAGGCGAAAAGTCACCTGATCCAGTGACTTAGATGCAGTCTATGGCTGCTCTGGCGGAAAATCTTCGCCGCAACGCCACAAGCGGGAACGCCTAGGCGCGCTTCTTGGCGGCCTTGGCGGTGACACGGGACTCGATCGCGTCCCAGATCATCGACTCGATGTTGATGCCGTCGAAGCGGCCGATTTCCTGGATGCCGGTCGGCGACGTGACGTTGATCTCGGTAAGATAGTCGCCGATCACGTCGATGCCGACGAAGATCAGCCCGCGCTTGGCGAGTTCGGGCCCGATCGCCGCACAGATCTCGCGCTCGCGCGGAGTCAGCGTCGTCTTTACCGCGCGGCCGCCGACATGCAGGTTGGCGCGCGCCTCGCCCTTGGCCGGCACCCGCATCACGCCGCCGACGGCCTTACCGTCGACAAGGATGATGCGCTTGTCGCCATTGCGCACCTCGGGCACGTAGCGCTGGATGATCACCGGCTCGCGCGAGCGGCTGGTGAACATCTCCAGCAGCGCATTCAGGTTCTCGTCCTCGGGCGTGACGTGGAAGACGCCGGCACCGCCGTTGCCGAAGAGCGGCTTGAGGATGATGTCCTTGTGCTCCATCCGGAAAGCCGCGATCTCGGCGGGATCGGACGTGATCAGCGTCGGCGGCATCAGGTCGGGGAAATGCGTGACGAACAGCTTCTCGGGCGCATTGCGTACATGCACCGGGTCGTTGACGACCAGGGTCGCGGGATGGATGTGCTCCAGCACATGCGTCGCGGTGATGTAGGCCATGTCGAAAGGCGGATCCTGGCGCATCAGCACCACGTCGACGCGGCTGAGGTCGACGGACTCGAACTGGCCGAGCGTGAAGTGGCTGCCGCGCTCGCGCCGCACCTGGAGCGGTCGTGCCTTCGCACGCACCGCGCCATGCGAGAAGGTGAGATGTTGCGGCAGATAGTGCAGCAGGATATGGCCGCGCGCCTGCGCCTCGATCGCCATGGCGAAAGTCGAATCGGCGTCGATATTCACCGATTCGATCGGGTCCATCTGGATAGCAACGGACAGGCTCATCGCGACCTTCTTAGTTCAGGCGGAGACGCAGCTTGGCAAGCTCGGCCGCAGCTTGGCGTGCCGCAGCGCCGCTCGCAAGCGCGATGACGCGCTCGAGGCAGGAGGTCGCGGTGCGCAGATTGCCAAGCGATTCGTGCAAGCCCGCGCATTCATGCCAAAGCGCGGGCTCCTGCGGCGCCGTCAGCACCATGCGCTCCAGCACCGTCAGCGCCGCCTCGATGTGTTTGGCCTGCAGCAGGCGGAGTTTGATGTTGTTCTGCAGCCGCAGCAGGATCGCACGATTGCTGACCGGCGCGCAGTGTTCCGGGCGCAATGCGGCATCGGCACCGCCGATGCGCCGCCGCAGCGCCGCCAGCTCCGCCTCGCCCAGCACGGCACCGCCGTTGAATGGGTCGATCACCACCGCCCGTTCACTATCGGCCACGCGTATCAGAAAATGGCCGGGAAAGTTCAGCCCGTCCGCGCGCCAGCCTTGCGCGCGCGCGGCGTGCAGCCACAGAATCGACAGTGCCACCGGCAGGCCGCGCCGGCGGTCAATGACGCGGATCAGGTTGGCGTTGTCGAGGTCGTCATAGGACTCGCGGTCGCCCTGATAGCCGAACGTGTCGATCAGCACGTCGCGCAGCGCATCCGCAGGTGCCGTGCGTCGTGCGCCCACCTCCTGCGCCAGCGCTGCGAGATGGGCGCGATAGCGCGCGTAGTCGGCCTGGGGGTAGTCGAGTGCCGCGAGGGCAAGCGCCGTCTCGGCGAGATCAATCGCCGCATCCGGCAACGACCCGACCTGCTCGAGCGTGATCAGCGCCATGCGGACGGCATCCATCGTCCGCCGATGTTATGTCAGGCGGTGGGCTCGCGGAAGCGGCGCGGATCGTCCTTCAGGAGTACGTGGCTCACCACCCGGCGCACGTAATTGACGTTGCGGGCGATATTGAGCGCCTTGTCGAGCTCGGCCTGGTTCTGGGCGACGCCCAGCATGTAGACGACGCCGTTGACCGCTTCGATCGAGTAGTTGACCGACTGGATGTCCTTGGCGAAGAGCAGCTTGCTGCGCAGCTCGGTGACGATCGCGGTGTCGCGCGCATAGTTGCCGATGCCGCCCTCGTTGGTCACCTCAATCTCGTTGATGACCTCGCGCACGCCCTTCGCCTTCCAGGCGAGCTGGATCGCCTCGGCGCGCGTGTCGGCATCCTTCACCGCGCCGCTTACGAGGACGCGCCCTTCGTGGACCTGCAGGTTACAGTTAATGAAAAGCTTCTCGTCCTTCTGCAGCCAGTAATGGTTGATCTCGGCGCGGATGCCGGTGTCGCTCACGGCCCCTTTGACGCCGCGCTCCTGGGCGGCGGCCACGCCGACGCCGGCACCGGCTCCGACCGCGGCCTCGATGCAGCCCTGCAGCGCGCCGGCCGCGAGCATCAGGACGGCGGGCAGCAGCATCGTGCGCGCGAATGGCTTGTTCACGGATCCCCCTCCAAGGTCATGGCCCGGAAAACGGCGCCTATTTAGTACGGGCGCCCGCGTCGCGCCAAGCATCGACAATGTGCTGCGGCACGCGCCACGGCGCGATCAACATCGCGTCGAATCGTAGCGAAAATGTGGCCAGCTCCGGCCGCACGACGAGGAAGGCCTCGGCGGCGCGGCGGATGCGCGCCTGCTGCCGCGGCAGGATCGATTCCGCCGCCGCCGCTCGGCCGGAGCGATGCTTCACCTCGACGAACACCAGCGTCCGCCCGCGCCGGGCGATCAGGTCGATCTCGCCGACCGGCGAGCGGAAGTTGCGCGCGACGATGCGATAGCCGGCGGCCATCAGCCGCAAGGCGGCAAGCCATTCGCCGGTGCGGCCGCGACCGACGGCGCGCAGACGCTCCGACCGCGCCATCAGCGGGTCTTGCGCGCCAGCTCCAGCGCGCGGGCATAGACGCGCCGCCGCGGCAGGCCCGTCGCGGCGGCGACGGAGGC
The DNA here is from genome assembly GCA_036260035.1 of Alphaproteobacteria bacterium. Classification (GTDB taxonomy): domain Bacteria; phylum Pseudomonadota; class Alphaproteobacteria; order CACIAM-22H2; family CACIAM-22H2; genus DATAAP01. Next base: position 5,943 of record DATAAP010000118.1, read on the forward strand.
GGCGGCATCGCGGACGCTCTCGCTCTCCAGCGCGCGGGCGAGGCGGTCGTCGAGCATCGCCTCGCTCTCCACGGCCGCCGCCTCGGCGGGCGGTGCTACGACCACGACGATCTCGCCTTTGGGCGGGCCGCTCGCAGCATAGTGCGCGGCCAGGCTCTCCAGCGTGCCGCGTCTTGTCTCCTCGAACAGCTTGGTCAGCTCGCGCGCCACGACAGCTTCGCGAGGTCCCAGCACCGCCGCCATGTCGGCGAGGCTCTCGGCAAGCCGATGCGGCGCCTCCGGGATGACTAGCGTGGCCGGGATCGCAGCGAGCTCGGCCAGCGCTTTGCGGCGCGGGCCCGCGCGCTGGGGCAGGAAGCCGCTCGCCAGGAAGCGGTCGGTCGGCAGGCCGGCGATGCTGAGTGCTGCGACCATCGCCGAGGGTCCGGGCACCGTGCGCACCGCGAGGCCCGCCTCCTGCGCCGCGCGCACCAGACGGTAGCCAGGATCGGCAATCAGCGGCGTGCCGGCATCGGAAACCAAGGCGAGCGCCTTGCCGTGCTGGACCGCCTCGAGCAGCCGCATCGGCGCGTTGTCGCCGGCATGGTCGTCATAGCGGATCAGCCGCGGCCCCGCGATCCCCAAAGCCTGCAGCAGGCGTGCAGTGACCCGCGTGTCCTCGCAGGCGATCAGGTCGGCCGCGCGCAGCACGGCAATCGCGCGTGCCGTAATGTCGCCGAGATTTCCGAGCGGAGTAGCGACCACATAGAGGCCCGGCGCCAATTTACTTGCGCCCTCGCGCTCGTTAGGCTCGCCTTTTTCGCGGGAAGGTGTGGTTTGCGCGCTGCCCATCGCACGATACTTCGCGGCCTTGCCGCTGTCTTGCTGGCGACCACTCTCGCGGCCTGCGAGACCAAGGTACAGGCTCCGGTCCAGCCAGTCCAAGTGCCGCCGGTGACCGAGCCGCCGCGTCCGCTGCCGCCACCCACCGCGGACGTCGAAGTGGAGCCCGCGCCGCCGTCCGGCCCCGTGCCGCCGATGCAGGAAGGCGTTCGCGTCGCTTTCCTCGCACCACTCTCCGGGCCTAATGCGGCGCTCGGCCGCGCCCTACTCGACGCTGCTCAGCTCGCGGTGTTCGAGGTCGGCGACGACCAGCTCGTGCTGCTGCCGCGCGACACCCGCGGCACGCCCGAAGGCGCCGCTGCCGCTGCGGAGTCGGTGATCGCGGCCGGGGCACGCTTGATCGTTGGCCCGCTCTTCGCTGCCGACGTACCCGCAGTTGCGGCGCGTGCGCGCCCGGCCGGAGTCAGCGTGCTCAGCTTTTCGAACGACCTGTCGGTTGCTGGGCCCGGCGTGTTCGTGATGGGCGTACCGCCGCGCGCGCAGATCGACCGTGTCATCTCTTTCGCGCGCTCGCGCGGACTGTCGCGCTATGCCGGGCTGCTGCCGAACAACAGCTATGGCGCTGCGGTGGAAAGCGCCTTGCGTGCCGCCACGGAGCGCGTCGGCGGCCAGCTCACAGTCATCGAGCGCTACGATCCGGCCACGACTGATGCCTCGCCGGTGGTGCGGCGGCTCGCTTCGTACGAGGCGCGGCGCGCCAACCTGCAGCAGCAGCGCCGCGAGCTGGAAGGCCGCGAGGACGAGGCAAGCAAGCAGGCGCTGCGGCGGCTCGAAGGCATCGACACCCTCGGCGAGGTGCGATTCGACTCATTGGTGCTGCCGGATTTCGGCGACCGGCTGCTGTCCATCGCACCGCTGCTGCCCTATTACGACATCGACCCGAACCGGATCCGCCTGCTTGGCACGTCCTTGTGGGACGACATGCGCGTGACGCGCGAGCCGGCGCTGATCGGCGGCTGGTTCGCGGCACCGCCGCCGGAGGCGCGCGAGCCGTTCAACAAGCGCTATCGCGAGGTCTACCGCCGCGAGCCGCCGCGGCTAGCCACCATCGCCTATGACGCGACGGCGCTCGCGGCCGTGCTCGCGCGCAACGAAGGCGGGCCGGATTTCAGCATCGAGGCGATCACCAACCCGGTCGGCTTCGCCGGCATGGACGGGGTGTTCCGCCTGCTGCCCGACGGCTCGATCGAACGCGCGCTGGCCGTGATGGAAGTGCAGCGCGCTCGCTTCCGCACCATCTCTCCCGCGCCGGAAACGTTCGAAGAGCAGACGCAGTAAAAGTCAGGCAATCAACGCGCCGAGCACAGCGTTCAGCACCTTGCGCCCGGCGGGCGTCACGCGCAGGCCGGATTCGCTCCGCACGATGAAGCCGCCATCAAGCAGCCGCTGCAGCCGCGCGGCGTCCAGCACATCATCGAGCGCGTGGCCTGTCTCCCGCGCAAACCGCGCTTCATCGATTCCTTCGGTGAGCCGCAATCCCATCAGCAGCGCTTCGGCGGCGGCCTCGCGCCGCAGAACCGCGATGCGCTCGGCCGTCCCGTGGCCCGCCTCGCGCACGCGTGCCAGCCACGTCTCAGGCAGCTTCTCCTGACGCGTCGCCGTCTTGACGCCGTCGAGCGTGAGCCTGCCGTGGGCGCCGGGCCCGACGCCGACATAGTCTTCGTAGCGCCAGTAGACGAGATTGTGCCGGCACGCGCCGCCCGGCCGCGCGTGGTTGGACACTTCGTAGGCAGGCAGACCTGCCGCTTCGAGCAGCTCCTGTGTCACGTCGTAAAGCGCCTCGCCCACCGCCTCGTCGGGCACGCGCAGATCTCCACGCGCATGCTGAGCATGAAAGGCGGTGCCGGGCTCGATGGTGAGCTGGTAGAGCGAAAGGTGGTCGCCGGCGAGCAGCAGCGCCTCCCTCAACTCGCGGCGCCAGGCGGCGACGCTCTGGCCGGGCCGCGCATAGATCAAGTCGAAGGAGTAGCGCGTGAAGACCGAGGCAGCGGCTATCGCCGCGCGCGCCTCGCTCTGGTCGTGGGCGCGGCCGAGCATTTTGAGCGCCACGTCGTCAAGCGCCTGTACGCCGATCGACAGGCGGTTGATGCCGGCGCTCTGGAAATCGGCGAAGCGCGCACGCTCGGCCGAGTTCGGATTGGCCTCCAGCGTGATTTCCGCATCGCGCGGCAGCGACCAGTTTCGGGCGATACGCTCGATCACCGCCTGCGCCGTTGCCGGCGCCATCAGCGACGGTGTGCCGCCGCCGAAGAACACCGAGGTGACCGTGCGGCCGCGCGTCGCGGCAGCAAAATGGTCGAGCTCCGACAGCAGCGCGGCCCGCCAGCCCTCCTCGTCGATGCGGGCGCGCACGTGGCTGTTGAAGTCGCAGTACGGGCACTTGGAGACGCAGAACGGCCAATGCACGTAGATGCCGAAGCCGCGCGCGGGCTCGGCCCGCGGCGTGGCGATCGGTGCGGTGGCCGGTGCGTTGGACATCGGCATTAAGTAGGAGGCCGCCGGCCCCGGCGCCAGCCATTCACGGCGCGTAGCTCAGCGGCAGCGCCGTCGTGTATTTGATCGTCTCCATGGCGAAGCTCGAGCTGACGTCGGACAAGGTGACGCGCTGGATCAGCCGCTTATAGAACGCGTCATAGGCGGCGATGTCAGGCACCACGACGCGCAGCAGGTAATCGATGTCGCCACTCATGCGGTAGAACTCGACCACCTCCGGGAAGTCGCGCACGGCCGCTGCGAATTTCTCCAGCCAGGCTAGATCGTGCTGGTTCGTCCGCACCGCGACGAAGACGGTCACCCCGACGTTGAGCTTGTTCGGATCGAGCACGGCAACCCGCCCGCGGACATAGCCGTCCTCCTCCAGCTTCTGGATACGCCGCCAGCAGGGCGACGGCGACAGGCCGACCCGCTCGGCAATGGCGGCAACCGGCTGGCTTGCATCCTCCTGCAGAAGGCCCAGGATTCTGCGGTCGATCGGATCGAGCGACAATTTTTCCTCATTTCCCATGGTAGAAGCAAAATCATTCTAAATTGCTGCGCAGCATTGAGCAAGAACGCAACCTATTTCGTGCAATACTGGATATGCTGGAGCACATGGACCCGGTAACCCGGCTCTTCACTGATCATCCCGCCAGCGTCGGCGAGACCTACGGCGAGCATCTGCTGCAGGCTTCAAGCTTCGGCTTCCGGATGATCGTGGCTGGGCTGGCTTGCCTGGTGCACGGGCTGTTGCCCTTCCTCTTTGTGCGCACCGGCAGTACGGCGATTGCTGCGCTGCACACACGAATGGTGACGCATCGCCGTCAAACGGTGGCGGATACGTCTACGCAGCACCAGGTGACCTAGGCGAAGCAGGCGTCGATCAGCTGCCGGAACGCCACCGCGCGATGGCTGATCGCGTGCTTGGCGGTCGCCTCCATCTCGCCGAACGTCAAGGTCCCGCCCTCCGGCAGGAACATCGGGTCGTAGCCGAAGCCGCGCGTGCCGCGCGGCGGCCAGACGAGGCTACCATGGACTTCGCCGCGGAAGGTCTCGACATGGCCGTCGGGCCAGGCGAGCGCCAGCGCCGCGACGAAGTAGGCGCGGCGGTCGGTCTTGCCTGCCAAGCGGTCTTCGACTTTCCGCATCGCGACCGCGAAATCCTTGTCCGCACCGGCCCAGCGCGCGGAGTAGATGCCCGGTGCACCGTCGAGCGCCTCCACGCACAGGCCCGAATCATCGGCGAGCGCAGGCTTGCCGCTGCTGCGCGCGGCGGTCAGCGCCTTGAGTTCCGCATTCGCTTCGAAGGTAGCGCCGGTCTCCTCCGGCTCGATCAGACCGAGCGCGCCGGCCGAGTGCACCGTGACCTTGAACGGGCGCAGCAGATCGGCGATTTCGCGCACCTTGCCGGTATTGTGGCTGGCGATCACGAGGTCGCCGCCCGTAAAGCGGCGACTCACGCGCACGCCTCCGGGAACACGGTGGGCGCGCAAGCGTTGCCGTAGGGAGTCGGGAGGTGCCGATGCGATGCGCGTGTCTGGTGCTGGCGGCGGCGGTGGCTGGTTGCGCCGGCCCGGTCCATCCGACCTACGAGTTCGAGGCGCTCTACGCGCCGGCGATCGCGACGCCCTCCGGCATCAACTCCGATTTGGCGGCCTATGCCGCGCAGATCTGCGGCCGCGGCGACTATGACGTGCTTGATCAGCTCTTCGTCGGCGAAGCGGGCCCTAGCTACGTGCGCATCCGCTTCGCGTGCTCGTAGCTCATCCACCGATCGCCTGCTTCTGCAACATGACGAGCTGCTCGATGCCGCGGCGCGCGAGGCTGAGCATCTTGAAGAACGCGTCCTCCGAGAACGGGGCGCGTTCGGCGGTGCCTTGCACCTCGACGATGCCGCCCTTGCCCGTCAGCACGAAATTGGCGTCGGCCTCGGCGTTCGAATCCTCGGCGTAGTCGAGGTCGAGGACGGGCATGCCCTCGTAGACGCCGCAGGAGACCGCCGCGACATGGTCGGTCAGCGGCACATGACCCAACGTTCCGGCCTTTGCGAGCTTGTGCAGCGCCAGACGCAGCGCGACCCACGATCCGGTGATCGCCGCGGTGCGCGTGCCGCCATCCGCTTGCAGCACATCGCAATCGACCTTGATCTGCCGCTCGCCCAGCGCCTTGAGGTCGGTCACTGCGCGCAGCGCCCGGCCGATCAGGCGCTGGATCTCCTGGGTGCGTCCGCTTTGCTTGCCGCGCGCCGCCTCGCGGTCGGTGCGGGTATGCGTAGAACGCGGCAACATGCCGTACTCGGCGGTGATCCAGCCGCTCCCGCTGTTGCGCAGGAAAGGCGGCACCTTCTCCTCTACGCTCGCGGTGCACAGAACATGGGTGTCCCCGAACCGCACCAGGCACGACCCCTCGGCGTATTTGGCGTAGCCCGGCTCGAGGCTGACGGCGCGAAGTGCGTCGGGGGCGCGGCCGGACGGACGCATGGAGACTCCTTGAGTTAACGGCTCGTAAAAGGCGGCCGGACCCTACAGGGTGGCCAGCGCCCCGTCCACACCCGCGGTTTTGCTTGCATTGACGCCCTTGACGGGCTTCCTACATCTTTGGAGCCCATGAATATGATGCCGACCAGCAATAAGTCGCCGGCCACCAAGCCAACCGTCGGCGAACTCAATGAGCGCAGCCGGGAGATCTTCCGGCGCATCGTCGAGTCATATGTGGAGACCGGCGAGCCGGTCGGCTCGCGCACGCTGTCCCGGCTGATCGGGGCGCAGCTGTCGCCGGCCACCATCCGCAATGTCATGGCGGACCTGCAGGATGCCGGGTTGCTTTACTCGCCGCACACCTCGGCGGGGCGGCTGCCGACGGATGCCGGCCTGCGCATGTTCGTTAACGGCCTGCTCGAGGTCGGGCGCCTCTCCAACGAGGAGCGCGCCAATATCGAATTGCAGTGTCAGGCCGCGGGCCGGTCGATCCCCGAGGTGCTCGAGGAGGCGACCACGATGCTGTCCGGCCTGTCGCAATGCGCGGGCCTGGTGCTGGCGCCGAAGAGCGAGAGCCCGCTGAAGCATGTGGAGTTCGTGGCACTCGGCCCCGGCCGCGCCCTGGTGGTGCTGGTGACGGAGAGCGGGCTAGTCGAGAACCGCATCATCCAGGTGCCGACCGGAATGACGCCGTCTGCCCTGGTCCAGGCCGGCAACTATCTGAGCGCGCGCCTGATGGGGCGCACCTTGGGCGAGGCCCGCGGCGCCATTCTCGCGGAACTAGAAGAGCATCGCGCCGCACTCGACGAGCTTACGCGGCGCGTGGTCGAGGCCGGCCTTGCCACGCCGGCAGGCGAGGGCAAGAACACCTATCTCCTCGTGCGCGGTCAGGCGCGCCTGCTCGAGGACGTGACGGCGCTCGAGGATCTCGAACGCATCCGCGTGCTGCTGGAGACGCTCGAGACACGCGAGACGATGATCCGCCTGCTGGACTCGGCGCAGACCGCCGAAGGCGTGCAGATCTTCATAGGCAAGGAAAGCGAGCTGTTCGGTCTCGCCGGTTGCTCGATGATCATTGCGCCCTATGCCAACAGCCGCGAGCAGATCGTCGGCGCGATCGGCGTGATCGGGCCGACGCGGCTCAACTATGCGCGCATCATCCCGATCGTCGATTATACGGCCAAGGTGATCGGTCGGATCATCGGCTAGGCGCCCTGCGTATCTACCCCGGAACCCCTGTTAGGACCGCTCCATGAACGACGCCCCAAACAATCCTGGCGGCAATCCGCCTGAGTCCGCTGCCCAGCCCGAACAGCCTGCCCAGGCTGCACACGCCGCTCAGTCCGCGGCCGGCGATCCGAACGCCCGCATCGCGGAGCTCGAGGCCGAGGTCGCACGCCTGAAGGATCAGGCGTTGCGCGCCCTCGCGGAGCAGGAGAACACGCGCCGGCGCGCGCAGCGCGACATAGAAGAGAACAGTAAGTTCGCCGTATCGAATTTCGCGCGCGACGTGCTGCCGGTAGGCGACAACCTGCGCCGCGCTCTGGAGACGATCACCGCCGAAGCGCGCGCCGCCGATCCGACGCTGGCCAAGTTCGCGGAAGGCGTCGAGCTGACTGAGCGCGAGCTGCTGAACGTGCTGGAGCGCTACGGCATCAAGCGCATCGATCCGGTCGGCCAGCCCTTCGACCACAATCTCCACCAAGCTATGATGCAGGTGGAGAACGCCACGCAGCCGCCAGGCACAGTGGTGCAGGTCTTCCAGCCCGGCTACACAATCCATGGCCGTCTATTGCGGCCGGCGATGGTCACGGTGGCGAAGGGCTCGCCGGCGGGTGCACCGGGCGCGAAGGTCGATACGACGGCGTAGAGCAGACGCGCTACGTCAATGCGGCGGTGCGCCGGTCTCGAACACCTTGTGAAGCCAGGCGCGAAGCGCAGAGGCCCCGGCGGAGGGGCGTCGCAAGAGAGCGCCCGCCACGTGCACGGCCACGCCGATTGCAACGAGCGTAACTGAAAGACAGAGAGCCGCCCAGAGCGGCTCGATGATTTGATCTAGGGCCGAGAGCAGCTGCATCGACGTTGCTCTCGGCTCCTTGCTTATACGTCCGTCTTGAGCACCGGCGGCCTCGCGCCGCCGCTGGCATAGGCGGCATGCGCGCTGACCGGATCGCTGGTCGGCACCGGCGCCGGCGGGGCCGGATTATCGGGCGGCCCGAAGATGCGGAAGCGGTGGTTCTTCAGCGACGAGCTGACGAGATCGACGAACACTTCGAACGTATCGCCAACGAGGCCGACCTCGCGGTTGAAATTGTGCGGGCGCGGCTCCGCCTTCGCGGCGCGCTTGCGCTCAGCTTCTGCGGCGGCCGCCTCGGCCTGGCGCTGCGCATGCTTGCGGACTGCGTCCGACGTGGCGCCGTCGCCGAGCGCCGGCACGGCCTGCGGCGGCGTGCGCGACGGAGGCGCGGGATGCTGCGCAGGCACAGGTGTTCCCTGCGGCAGAATGTCTAGAATTTTAGTTGTATTCATGACGATTACATCCGAATACTTAGATTTCTGCTCGACTGTATTAGAAGCTTTCTTGACTGCATTGTCAAGGTAGCTGCCGGATCAGCGGCAAGCCTTAGAATCTTCTGGGCTTTTTCTTTGCTCTTGCGCTGCGCGGGCTCGGCCGCCCGCCCGCCCGGCTGCGGGGCAGCGATGATCGCGTCCCGCCCGTCGCTGTGCACGCGGCAACGGCGGGCGGCGGCAGGCGACACCCGTCAAGCTGGCAAAAAAAGGCGCCTCCGGAGCAGCCTGGCCCCGTTGCAGCCCCCTGAGATGACCCCTATATACCTCGACGGAAAGACCCCAACCTTCATAGGGTTCAACATCACAGGGGGTCCGGGCCGGTGCCGGAACGGGCCGGCCGCACGACCCGCCTCAAGAAAGGGATTTTGCGATGAGCAAGGTAATCGGCATCGACCTCGGGACGACCAATTCCTGCGTTGCGGTGATGGAGGGCAAGTCACCCAAGGTGATCCCCAACGCGGAAGGCAGCAACATCACGCCGTCGATCGTGGCATTCACCGACTCGGGCGAGCGTCTCGTCGGCCAGGCTGCCAAGCGCCAGGCCGTGACCAACCCGACCAACACGATTTTCGCGGTGAAGCGCCTGATCGGCCGCCGCTTCGACGATCCGATGGTCAGCAAGGATATGGGTCTCGTCCCTTACAAGATCGTCAAGGCCGATAACGGCGATGCCTGGGTCGAGGCCCAGGGCAAGCGCTACAGCCCGAGCCAGATTTCCGCCTTCACCTTGCAGAAGATGAAGGAGACCGCCGAAGCATATCTCGGCGAGAAGGTGACCCAGGCGGTCATCACCGTGCCCGCCTATTTCAATGACGCCCAGCGCCAAGCGACCAAGGATGCCGGCAAGATCGCCGGCCTTGAGGTCCTGCGCATCATCAACGAGCCGACCGCGGCGGCGCTCGCCTACGGTCTCGAGAAGAAGAAGAGCGGCACAATCGCGGTTTACGACCTCGGCGGCGGCACGTTCGACATCTCGGTGCTCGAGATCGGCGACGGCGTGTTCGAGGTGAAGTCCACCAATGGCGACACGTTCCTGGGCGGCGAGGACTTCGACAAGGAGATCATCGACTATCTCGCGGCGGAGTTCAAAAAGGAGCAGGGCATCGACCTGCGCAACGACCGCCTGGCGCTGCAGCGCCTGAAGGAGGCAGCGGAGAAGGCGAAGATCGAGCTGTCCTCCTCGGTGCAGACCGAGGTGAACCTGCCTTTCATCACCGCCGATGCAAGCGGGCCGAAGCACCTCAACATCAAGCTCACTCGAGCCAAGCTCGAATCGCTGGTTGATACCCTGATTCAGCGCACGATCGAGCCCTGCAAGGCGGCCCTCAAGGACGCCGGCCTCAAGGCCTCCGAGATCGACGAGGTCGTGCTCGTCGGCGGCATGACCCGGATGCCGAAAGTGATCGAGACGGTGAAGCAGTTCTTTGGGCGCGAGCCGCATCGCGGCGTCAACCCGGACGAGGTCGTGGCGATCGGCGCCGCGATCCAGGCCGGTGTGCTCAAGGGCGACGTCAAGGACGTGCTGCTGCTCGACGTGACACCGCTGTCTCTGGGCATCGAGACGCTCGGCGGCGTGTTCACCCGCCTGATCGACCGCAACACCACGATCCCGACGCGCAAGTCGCAGGTCTTCTCGACCGCCGAGGACAGCCAGAACGCGGTGACGATCCGCGTCTTCCAGGGCGAGCGCGAGATGGCGGCGGACAACAAGCTACTCGGCCAGTTCGACCTGGTCGGCATCCCGCCGGCGCCGCGCGGCGTGCCGCAGATCGAGGTCACGTTCGACATCGACGCGAACGGCATCGTCAACGTATCGGCCAAGGATAAGGGCACGGGCAAGGAGCAGCAGATCCGCATCCAGGCCTCGGGCGGCCTGTCCGACGCCGACATCCAGCGGATGGTCAAGGATGCCGAGCAGCATGCGGCGGAGGACAAGAAGCGCCGCGAGCTGGTCGAGGCTAAGAACCATGCCGACAGCCTGATCCACACGACCGAGAAGAACCTTAAGGATCATGGCGACAAGGTCGACGCCGCGACGCGCTCGCAGATCGAATCTGAGATCGCCGCGCTGAAGACGGCGATGGAGGGCGACGATGCGCAGGCGATCCAACAGAAGACGCAGGCGCTCGTGCAGTCCTCGATGAAGCTCGGCGAGGCGATGTACAAGGCGCAGCAGGGCGGGCCCGAGCCCGGCCCTGGACCCGGTGCCGGACCGCAGGGCGGCCCGGGTGCGGGCAAGGCCGGCGGCGAAGCTGGCGGCGACGGGAAGGTCGTCGATGCCGACTTCGAGGAAGTCGACGAAAAGAAGGGCCGCACCGGCTGAGCGCCGGCGGTCGCTGACGATGGCAGACGGGGGACAGAATGGACGCGCGCCGCGATCCTCCTGTCCTCCGTTAACCCTTCTCTGATATCAGACGTCGGTGATGAAGGATTTCTACGAAACGCTCGGCGTCGCGCGCGGGGCCAGTTCGGAAGAGCTGAAGAAGGCCTATCGCAAGCTGGCGATGCAATTCCACCCGGACCGCAATCCGGGGGACAAGAAGGCCGAGCAGCGCTTCAAGGAAATCAACGAGGCCTACGACATCCTCAAGGACGAGCAGAAGCGCGCCGCTTATGACCGCTTCGGCCACGCCGCTTTCCAGAATGGCGGCAACGGCCGCGCCCACCCGGGCTTCGAGTTCGGCTTCGGCCAAGGCGGCTTCGCCGACATCTTCGACGAGATGTTCGGCGAGTTCATGGGCGGCCGGCGCAGCTCAGGTACCGGCCCCAGCCGCGGCGCCGATCTGCGGTACAACCTCGAGATCTCACTGGAAGAGGCCTATAACGGCAAGCAGGCAACGATCCGCGTGCCGACCATGGCGATCTGCGACTCGTGCAGCGGCACCGGCGCCGAATCGGGCTCGCGGCCGACCACCTGCGGCACCTGCCGCGGCCACGGCAAGGTCCGCGCCCAGCAGGGCTTCTTCACCATCGAACGCACCTGCCCGACCTGCCACGGCCAGGGGCAGGTCATCGAGAAGCCGTGCCGCCATTGCGGCGGGCAGGGCCGCGTGCGGCGCGAGCGCACGCTCAACGTTAACATTCCGGCCGGCGTCGAGGACGGCACGCGCATCCGGCTCGCCGGCGAGGGCGAGGCGGGCCTGCGCGGCGCGCCGCCGGGCGACCTCTACATCTTCCTCGGCATCTCGCCGCACTCCTACTTCCAGCGCGACGGCGCCGACATCCATTGCCGCGTCCCGATCCCGATGACGACGGCGGCCCTCGGTGGAGTCATCGAGGTGCCGTCGATCGACGGCACGCGCGCGCGCGTCACCGTCCCGCCGGGTACGCAGACCGGACATCAGTTCCGCCTGCGCGGCAAGGGCATGAGCGTGCTGCGCTCCAACCAGCGCGGCGACCTGTTCATCGAGGCCGTAGTCGAGACGCCGGTCAATCTGACCAAGCGCCAGCAGGAATTGCTGCGCGAGTTCGAGAAGGGCGGCTCGGCCGACACCAGCCCCGAATCGGCCGGGTTCTTCGCCAAGGTGAAAGAGCTGTGGGCGGACCTGCGCGATTGATGCGCGGGGCCTAGTCTCCGCGATGGTGCGGCCTGGCCGGGAACGCGATGCGGAACGTGGCGCCCGGACCTTTCTCTTCCGAGCGTTTCCTGAATCTGCTGCGCGAACGACGGCACGAGCTGCAGCCGATCGCCGATGCCTGACGGCATGCGTTCTTCGTCCGCCCCAACGATCGCACATCATTCCTTCGCGGCGAGCCGCCGGGACAGGAACAGGCCGAGAGCCGCGAGCAGCACGCCGGCGCCGGCGATCACCGGCCGGAATCCGGTGCGCTCGATCAGCCAGCCGGCGGCGCTGATGCCGGCCGCTTGGCCGACGAACAGGCAGGTTGCAAACAGCGACATGCCTAGGGCCCGCGCGTGCGGCGCCATCTGCGTGCCATAGGTCTGCAGGGTGTTGTGCATCATGTAGAAGGCGGCACCGCACGCGAACAGCAGGATGACGAAGCTCCACACCGGCGGCTGCGCGCTGAGCGCGAGAAACGCGAGCGCCACGACGGTGCCGCCGGCGAGCACCATGCCGCGCTCGCCGAACAACCTGATCACCTGGCGCGCCATGAGGATATAGGCGAGCGCGCCGAGGCCGAAAAACGCGAGAAGAACGCCGATCGAGTCGAGGTTCAAGCCGTAGGCCTGACGCAGATAGGCCGCGACGAAGGTGAAGGCGCCGACGAAAAGGAAGCCCTCGACAAAGACAGATCCGACGACGAGCCAGACCCGCGGCGACGACAGGAGGCTACGATACTGATGCGCGACGTTGCCGTGGGCGGTGTGCCGGGTCTGGACGATCCGTCCGGAGACGAGCTCGGCCGCGGGCGCCGCGCCGACGATCAAAAATAGCCCGCCGAAGACGGCGAACACGCCGCGCCAGCCGATATGCTCGGCAAGGATGCCGCCCAGCGCCTGGCCCATGACGATCCCGAGAACCTGACCTGACAGGAACCGCGCGATGACGAGCTGGCGCTGATCGTAGGGGGTGACGTCGCCGACATAGGCGATTGCCAGCGGAATGATCGCGCCTGCCGTGCAGCCGCCAATCAGCCGCAGCACGGCTAGCATCGGCAGTCCGTCGGCAAACGCGCTTGCAAAGGCGCTGAGCGACGACAGCAGCGACGCTGCGGCGATCACGGTCAGTTTGCCGACGCGGTCTCCGAAGATGCCGTAGACGATCTGGAATCCGCCATAGGCGAAGGTGAAGGCGGTGGCGATGACCGCCGCATCGGCGACGCTCACCGCGAACTCCTCGCCGATCTGCGGGATGAGCGGATCGGCCACGCGCAATGTCGCCGCGGAGCAGAAGGCGGCCGCGCTCAAGATCGCGAGGCCGCCGACGCGCGCCGGCGAATCGCTAGAAGATGACATCGCGGGGCCGGCCGTCCACCATGGCTCGACTTATGCGGTGGCGGGGGAGGCGGCGCAAGCGGGCCAAAGGCGCGGGAGCCATGCACCGCACGCGAACGTTTGCGAGAGCGGATGAAGCAGCGGACCGAGATCCTGCCTGACGTGCTGGCCCCCGGGCTGCGGGTCGTGTTCTGCGGCGTGGCGCCGGGCCGCGTATCGGCCGCGCGGCGCGCCTACTACGCGGGACCGGGCAACAAGTTCTGGCCGATGCTGCACAAGACCGGCCTGACGCCGCGTCTGTTCGCACCGCACGAATATCCGCAAGTGCTCACGCTCGGCATCGGCCTGACCGATGTCTGCAAGACTGACTTCGGCGCGGATCACGAGCTGGCGCGCGACGCCTTCGATGCCGCCGGGTTCCTCGCCAAGATGGAGCGCTACCGGCCGCGGGCGATCGCCTTCGACGGCAAATTCGCTGCGAAGATGGCGTTCGGCGTGCAGACGATCCAGTACGGTCGCCAGCCGGAGCCGTTGTTCGGGGCTGCGGTGTTCGTACTGCCGTCGCCCTCGGGCCGCGCCCGGCGCTTCTGGAATGAGCGCTATTGGTTCGAGGTCGCGGAGTTCTTGCGGGGCTTAGACGTGCCCGTCCGCTAGCGCGTGCGCTCGATCCAGTCCGACAGGCGCGTCATCGACTGCTCGGCTGTCGCGTCGCCTGCAGCCGCCGCAGCACGGTACAATTCCATCGCTCGTTTCGGGTCGCCTTTGATGCCGAGCACGCCAAGACGCCGCAGCTCCAACGGATCGAACGTTTGACCCAGCGCCGTCATTGCTGCGACATCACCGTGGTCGACTGCGCGCTGAAAGAACAGGCGCGCCGAAGCAATATCGCGCTGCTGTAGGAAAGTCTGACCGCGCGCCATCAAGGGAGCAGTGTCGATTGGCGGCCGGCGCGCCGCCGGCGTGGTCGCCGCACCTGCTGACTCGCGCGGCGCGATCGCGGGCGTGCTTGCTGCCGGTCGCTGGACGTCCTGTGTGGGGCTGTCGGTGGTGCCGCCCTCCTTAACTGCATCTGACTGCGCGGGTTGCGCTAGCACGCCGGGCAGTGCCGGAGTCGGCTCTCCCGCATCTGGCGCGGCGTCGGTATCCATCGCGGCTGGTGCTCCGGCCGATCCTCCGGTCAACTCCTGGAGTTCATCAGACGCCTCCATAGGGCTTTGCTCCTCTCCCTCCGGGAGGATCAGCCCTTCCTGAACATCGGAATCGTTCGGGGGCTCGAACGCCGTGCTGCTTTCCGGCTCCTTGGGTGAAGCGTCCTGCGGCGCCGGATTATTCGACTCTCGAACCGAGTCTGTCGCGTCGGTCGGCTGCGCGTTCCTCATCGGCGTCGCGGTATCGGGCGCCGGTGCGCTTGTCGCTTGAGCCAACCAGATCGTGCCTTCTGCCCGCGAAAAATCAGTCGTGCAAACTGCAAAGGCAGCGCTCAAGGCGACCAGTCGGCCACGAACAAACGAATTGGATTTCATGTCGGCACCCCCTGATCGAGCCGCAGCAGCATTACCGCGCACACGTGTGCGACTCGATCGTCACCGTGAGGAAGTCACAGCAGACCAAATTAGGCCGGTGTGCCGCATCTCGGATGGGCATCGCGGTGTCTCTTATGGAGCGTGGTATGTACGGAAGCTGCTGCACACGGCCGCGCTTAGCGCTCAGCCCGATCGCCTACATATTCGTAAAGGTAAAAATAATTGCGCTCGGCGACTAGGCGCCAGCCATTGGCCGCCGGCGCCGGCTTCTCCTCGACGCCTTCAAGCGGCACGCCGAGATACTTGTTCACATAGTGCGGCCAGTCGACGAACCACTTGATGCCGCGCTCGCGCAGGTAGTCCCACATGTGCGTCTGGTACGCCAGCGCCGCGCGATTGACTTTACCGTCGGTGTTCACGACGCGGTCGCGGAAGAAGCCGAGCGTGCCGGACTGGCCCGCCGCGACCTCGTCGCCCGGCGGGACGTGCTCGCGCACCAGTGCCACCTGGTCGTGATAAACCGTGTTGCCGCCCAGCCCTTCGCCGGTGCGTGCCCACGCAACCAAGCCGCCGATCTGCAGAGTGAGCAGCAGGGCAAGCGCGACGCCCACCCCATTCGACCTGGGTCGGCTCGCCAGCCGCGCCCACAGGATCGGCGCCAGCACGAACGCGAACAGCGCCGCCGGCGCGAAGTAGCGGTAGAAGAACCAGTACGCGATGAACGACAGAGCGTAATAGGCGATCAGGGCGGCGAGCGCGATCGCGAAGCACAGCGCAAACTCAAGCGTGCGCGCGGCGCGGCGTTGCTCGACCGGGTCAGATACCGCAAGTTCGGCGCGCGCTGCACCCGCGCGGAACCAGCGCCACAGCACGAAGCCCGCGGCGACGATCAAGACCGTGCGCACGGCGCCGGTCAGCGTGAGCTGGATCGCCTTCGCCGGCCCGAACGGCCACGGGATCCAGAGGTCGATGGCGGTTTCCTTAGCGCCGGCGAAGAGCCAGGGCACGCTGACCAGGCGCAGCGCCCATTCCGCGAACTCGAAGCGCAGCCATTCCAATCCCCATTCCTGCTGCGCGGTGCCGCTGGT
>DATAAP010000119.1:0-2059 GCA_036260035.1 Alphaproteobacteria bacterium
GCTGCCGGACGACGCGCCCGTCGGCGAACCGTTTGCGAAGGTCCTCGGCCTCGATGATCCGATCGTAGACATCGCAGTGACGCCGAACCGGGCCGACTGCCTCGGCGTGCGCGGCATCGCGCGCGACCTTGCCGCTGCGGGGCTTGGCAGATTGAAGCCGCGCGTCATCGCGCCGGTGCCGGCCGGGTTCAAGAGCCCAATTGGCGTGCGCTTCGACCTGCCGGAGAACGCGCGCGACGCCTGCCCGCTCTTCATCGGCCGCTACATCCGCGGTGTGAAAAATGGGCCGTCGCCGAAATGGCTGCAGGACTGCCTGACCGCGATTGGGCTACGGCCGATCTCCGCGCTCGTCGACATCACCAACTTCTTCACCGTCGATGTCAGCCGCCCGCTGCACGTCTTCGACGCCGATACCATCGCGCAGGGCATTATCGTCCGCCTCGCCAAGCCCGGCGAGATGCTCGCGGCACTGAACGGCAAGAGCTATACGCTGAGCGGCGAGGAGACCGTGATCGCCGATGCCGACGGGGCGCTTGGCCTCGGCGGCGTGATTGGCGGCGAGCCGTCCGGCTGCACCGAGAACACCACCAATGTGTTCGTCGAGGCGGCGCTGTTCGACCCGATCCGCACCGCGATGACAGGGCGCCGCCACCAAATCCTGTCCGACGCGCGTTACCGCTTCGAGCGCGGGCTAGACCCCGCGGCGGTTGCCGAGGGCATGGAAGCGGCGACGCGCATGATTCAGGAGCTGTGCGGCGGCGAGGCGAGCGAGCTGGTCGTCGCCGGCGAGGCGCCCGAGTGGAAGCGCCAGTATACGCTGCGGCCAGGCCGCATCCATGCGCTGGGCGGCGTCGACGTGCCGGTTGACCGCGCCGTGAACATCCTCACCGACCTCGGTTTCGAGGTCGCGCCGCCGGACAACGTGCTGAGCGTGACGCCGCCGTCGTGGCGCGGCGACATTCAGGGCGAGGCGGATCTGGTCGAAGAAGTCGTGCGCATCCATGGCTACGACAAGATTCCGGCGGTGCCTCTGCAGCGCGAGAGCGCGATGGCCACCGTGGCGCTGACGCCGGCGCAGCGGCGCTCGCGCGATGCGCGGCGCGCTCTCGCGGGCTACGGCCTCACCGAGGCGGTGACGTTCTCGTTCCTGTCGCGTGCGCATGCGGCTCTGTTCGGCGGCGACAACCCGTCCCTGCTGCTCGCCAATCCGATCAGCGCCGATCTCGACATGATGCGGCCCTCGCTGCTGCCGAATCTGCTGCTGGCGGCGAAGCGCAATGCCGACCGCGGAGTCGGCGACTCGGCGCTGTTCGAGGTGGGCCCGCAATTCGGCGACGACACGCCGACGGGTCAGCGCCAGGTCGCGGCGGGCCTGCTTGTCGGAGCCTCGGGCCCGCGCCACTGGGGCGTCAAACCGCGCGCTGTAGACGCGATCGACGCCAAGGGAGATGCGCTGGCACTGCTGTCAGCGCTCGGCCTCTCGATCGAGAATGTTCAGGTCGCGGCCGAAGCGCCGGCCTGGTACCATCCCGGCCGATCCGGGGCGCTCAAGCTCGGTCCCAAGACTGTCCTCGCGTGGTTCGGCGAACTGCATCCGCGCGTGCTCGCGGCGCTCGACGTCAAGGGACCGGCGGTTGCCTTCGAGCTGTTCCTCAATGCACTGCCAGCGCCCAAGGCGAAGGACTCCAAGGCGCGGCCGCTGCTGCGGCTTTCCGCGTTCCAGCCCGTCGAGCGCGACTTCGCCTTCGTGCTCGATGCCGGTGTCTCCGCCGATCAGGTCATCCGCGCCGCCAAGGGTGCAGACAAGACGCTCGTCTCCGCGGTCAGCGTGTTCGACGTCTACCAAGGCAAGGGCGTGCCGGAGGGCAAGAAGTCGCTGGCGATCGCCGTGCGCCTGCAGCCCACCGCCCGCACGCTAACCGACGCCGAGATCGAGAGCGTCGGCCAGAAGATCGTCGCGGCGGTGGTCAAGGCGACGGGTGCCAGCCTGCGGAGCTGATCTCGGTCTGTTATTCTGTTCCGGAAGCGCGTTCCGGGACAGACATGAAGATCACCGCAG
>DATAAP010000120.1:0-4415 GCA_036260035.1 Alphaproteobacteria bacterium
GGACTCCAGGCGGAATCGTGCCGGGCGCGAGCCGGTGCCGGCCATCAACTGTGCGATTTCGCACCGATTTAGAGCTGCGCGAGAGATAGTGTTCGGTTTCGCGCTGTCGGCCGGGGAAATGGGCTTTTGAGGAGGGGGCGATGCCATATCGTCGCAACGTGCCGATCGCGGTTCTTGCAGCACTGGTCTTCGCCGCATCAGCCGCAGCTACTCAAGAAAACCTCGATGCAGGACGCAATGTGTTCCGCAGGGAATGCATCGCCTGCCATGCCTTCGGATGCGACAAGAGAGGCCCGAACCTACAGGGCATATTCGGCAGAGCCGCAGGCGCGGTTGGTGATTTCCGGCATTACTCGGACGCTCTCAAGAAATCCGGCATCGTGTGGGATGCGGAGACGCTGGACCGGTTCCTGGCCGATCCTGCCGCCATGGTGTCCGGGACGACCATGACATGGGGCAAAGTTGCGGACGCGCAGCAGCGGCGCGACGTGCTGGCCTTTCTCAGCGCCGGCGACACGTCGCTGGATATTTGCCTGAGGTAGATCTGCGGCAGGGCTTCGCGCGACCGACTCATGCGCCTCGGCCGATTCGTGGCAGTATGCTCGGCAATCGACCGCAGGAGTGCCGCCGTCCTCATGTTCTACGAAACCCGCAGCCGCCCGCCGCTGCCGCATGATCCGTTCAAGGCGATCGTCGCACCGCGGCCGATCGGCTGGATCTCCACCATCGATGCCCAGGGCCGCCACAATCTGGCGCCGTACAGTTTCTTCGCAGCACTCGCCAGCCATCCGCCCATCGTCGGATTCTCGAGCGAGGGAATGAAGGATACGCCCGCCAACGCCATCGCGACCGGCGAGTTCGTGTTCAACCTGGCGACGGCGCCGCTCGCTGCGGCGATGAACGCGACGGCGGCGCATGTGCCGCGCGGCGTGAACGAGTTCGACCTCTCCGGCCTCGAGATGGCGCCGTGCCGGCTGGTGCAGCCGGGCCGGGTCGCACGGAGCCCGGCGGCGCTGGAGTGCAAGGTGCTACAGGCGCTCGAGCTGCACGACGTCGACGGCAGGCCGACCGACCGGCATGTCGTCATCGGCCAGGTCGTGGGCGTGCACATCGACGATCGCTATGTGAAAGACGGCCGGTTCGATACCGCCGCGGCGCAGCCGCTGGCGCGCTGCGGCTATCGCGACTATGCGACCGTCACTGAGATCTTCGAGATGCTGCGCCCCGACGATAGGCCCGCCGGAGCGGGGGACGAGGCGATGCGCGTCCGCCTGTAGGCCTGTCGGCCATCCTTACACCAGGAAGAGGCATACGGCGTCATGGCTGCCGCAAGCCCTTGCCGCAGCGCCATTTACCATAACGGGCACGGGAATTGCTGGGGTCCCTGCGGCCGGCGGTGCGGCATCGTCCGGCATTGCGGAGGGACCGACATGAAGCATGCAGCGACTGTGGCGATGGCGGCAGGTGCGGTGCTGATGGCAACGCCGGCGCTGGCGACCACGGCGATCCCGATTCCCGAGCCGACCTCGATGAGCCTGATCGCTGCGGCGGCGGCCGGCATCGTCGTCGCTTGGCGCGTGAGCCGGCGCAAGTAGCGGCGCGCCTCGCGTCGCTCGTCTATGGAGTTCGGCCCGGACGCGGCGCCGCTGGTCTATGGCGGCGCCTATTTCGGCACGATCGCGCTGATCGCCGCCGCGGAAGCCGCGGCGCCGCGGCGCGCCCTGCACGCGCCGTTGCGCGCACGCTGGTTTGCCAACATCGCGTTGGCCGTGCTGAACACCGGCGCGATGCGCCTGCTGGTGCCGGTCACCAGCATCGCCTTCGCGATGGCGCTGGGCGAGCGCGGCTGGGGTTTGCTGAATGCCTGGGCGCCGCCGTTCTGGCTCGCCGCCCTTGCGACGCTGCTCGCCCTCGACTTCAGCCGCTATGCGCTGCATTGGCTGCTGCATCGCATGCCCGTGCTGTGGCGGCTGCACGCGGTCCATCACAGCGACATCGACTACGACTTCACGACCGCGCTGCGCTTCCATCCGGTCGAGGCGGTGGTCACGTCGGCCTGGATGCTTGCAGTGATCGCGGCGCTCGGGCCGCCGGTGGAGGCGCTGATCGCCGTCGAGGGTGTGTTCATCGCCTGCTCAATCGCGACGCACGCGAACGTCCGCCTGCCGGCGGTGCTCGATGCGGTCCTGCGGCGAATCGTAGTGACGCCCGACCTGCACCGCATCCACCATTCCGCGCGCATCGACGAGAGCAACGCGAATTTCGGCACGATCTTGCCGTGGTGGGACCGCCTGTTCGGCACGTATCGCAACGCGCCGGCGCAGGGCCATGAGGCCATGACGATCGGCCTCGCCGGCAGCCGCGACGCCGAGGCGCTTACCCTATCGCATCTGCTGCTCTATCCGTTCCGGTCCGTGCGGGCGGCCTAGCATCGGGCCGAATTGCCCCTATTGCATCGGCAGCGGCCCAAAGGGAGGAACCGCGGGCCTGACGTGGCGTTTAAAACCATCGTCCTCCACAACATCGCCGAGCCCCATGGCATCCAGTGAGGCACCAGCCGCCCGTCGCCGCGCCGAGCTGCTTTGGCAGCAGCAAATGCGGAAAGCAGATCCCAAGGACGCCCGTCTGAGCGAGCAGCCGCAACATGCGGTGCATCCGGCTGTCGATGCGAAGACTGCGCGCCTGCGCATGCTGCGCCTCGCCAAGGAAGCCGCGGAGCGGACGGCCGCCGAGGCCTGCCCCGACAAGCGCCGAACGGTGCGGCCGCGCAGGGCGAAGTCCGCGCCCGCCTGACAGCGATGAACCAGGACGACCTCAAGAGCGTGCTGGAGCGCCACCGCCGCTGGCTTGATACGGACGGGCAGGAGGGCGCACGTGCGGTCCTGTCCGGCGTCAGTCTGACAGGCCGGTCGCTCTGGCGCGCCGACCTCCGGCAGGCGTGCCTCGATGGTGCCAATTTGACCGGCGCGAATCTCGACCATGCGTCGCTCTACGGCGCATCCCTGCGCGATGCGCGGCTCGCCCGCGCATCGCTGTGGCAGGCCGATCTGAGGAATGCCGATCTCAACAACGCCGATCTGCGCGGCGCCAAACTCGACCATGCCGATTTGCACGGTGCGACGATGCACGGCGCGAACCTGTCCGATGCGACGCTCTGGGGGGCGCGGCTCGGCAACACGGACCTGCGGCGCGTGATCGGCCTCACCGCCGGACAGCTGCAGAATGCGCAGATGGATGACGAGACGCGGCATTCGCTCGCGCCCTTGCCGTAGACGTTCACAGGAGGCTTAGTGGATTTCATCGTGACCTGGTACGACGGGCCGCCGACCTCGCACCGGCAGCTCGGCAACACTACTCCGATTCCGGATGTGCAGGAGCGGGAGCGGCAGTTCGCGGCAGAGATCGAGGCGCTGTCGTTCGCGCTCGATCTGCTTGTCCAGCGCACGGCACACGGCGTCACGGTGGAAGGGCCCGACGGCGAGCGGCGGAGCGGCGCCCATCTGGCTCTAAGATGCCGGGAAGCGGGGCTTACCGGACGAGCGAATTGAGTCGCGGCACCATCGACAGGACCGCCGCTGCCACGTAGCAGCCCTGCCGATGGCCCCCTCACATTCGCCGCGCGCGTGAACTACCAGCCCAAACGGCGCCCCCCGGCCGGCGTTCCCGACACCAGAGCACGGCGCGCCACAGCAGCGCTCGAAGCAAGCTAGGCGGTCCCGACCGTCGGCACGGAGATTTCGACGGCCGCTCCCATGGCGCGCTCCACGACGTGGATCTGTCCTCCGGCGTGCTCGATGAACATGCGGGCCATCTGCAGCCCAAATCCTTTCGCTCGCTCCAGATCGAACCCCGGCCCGAAGCCCGTGCCGTCGTCGGCAATCCCGATGCGCAAACGCTCTCCGGCGACCTTGCAGCTCACGGCTATGTTTATTTCCCGCCCGGGCGCTGCGTGCTTCATGCTGTTCGTGATCAGCTCGTTGATGGCCAGGGAAAGTGCTACTGCCGCATCCGCGGAGACCGGAGCGTTGCCTGCACCCTCAGTCGAGATCGAGACGAGTCCGGGATGCGCAGCCTGGATGTGCCGGCACAGCTCGGAGACGATCTTGCAATAGTCGGCAACGTCGACGCTGTCCATCCGTAGCAGCACGTCGTACGTGGCCGCGATCGCGCGGATCTGCGCCTGCACCTCGACGAACTTCATGCGCGAGCGCGCATCCGGTTCGCTGCGGCTGGCGGCTCCGACCAGGCTCGATACGAGCTGAAGATTGTTCTTCACGCGGTGATGGACCTCCCGCAGCAGCATTTCGTTCCGGGCGAGGCTCCCTCGCAGCGCAGCCGTCCTTTCGGCAACCGTCTCGTCGAGGCCCCGTTTGATCTCCTCCAGCGCTTCGTAAGCGCTCCGCAGCTCGAGCTCG
>DATAAP010000121.1:0-1658 GCA_036260035.1 Alphaproteobacteria bacterium
GGAAAGCGGGTGACCGTGCCGAGCTCGCCTTCCCCGGGACGTCGGAGCCGACGGCCTGGGATTTCCTCTATTATTCCTTCGTTGTCGGCATGACCGCGCAGGTCTCGGACGTGCAGATCCTGAGCACCGAGATGCGCCGGCTGACGATGGCGCATGGCGTTGTGGCCTTCTTCTACAACACTGTCCTGCTCGCGCTGGCCGTGAACCTGATCGTTAACCAAGCGCGCTGAGCCGGCCGCTAGCCGACGAGGAAGTCCAGCGAAGCCGTAGACAGCGGCTTGGCGCCGTTCGCGGTGACCTCGGACGTGCGGCCGAGCGTCATGGCGAGGCCGTTCGCGTCATCGAACACGATTATGTGGATGAAGAACACGTTGCCAGGCTCGGCGACATATGGATTGCCGCGATAGAACATCGGCCAGTCCATCCAGTTCGGCGCGAAGGTCGTGCCCAGGCTGTAGCCGCAGGCATTGAGACGGTGTTCGCGATGCCCTGCGGCGTCCAGCACGCGCGCATGCGCATCGAACACGTCGCCGATCGGCCGCCCCGGCCGCAGCGCCGCCTCGGCCGCGTGCAGCGCGTCGACGCAGGCCTTGTGCATGTCCTTGAGCCGCGGATCGGTCTTGCCGATCCCCAATGTCCGCATCAGGCAGGAATGGTAGTGCCGGTACGCACCCGCGAATTCGAGCGTGAGCATGTCGTCGGCATCCAGCCGCCGGCGGCCGGTCGCATAGCGGCACAGCAAGGCGTTGGGGCCGGAACCGATGATATACTCGTTCGCCGGATCATCGCCGCCGCCGCGGAACACGGCACCCTGCATGGCCGCCAAGATATCGCCCTCGAACGCGTCAGGCTTCGCCAGCCGCCACGCGTCGGCGAGTGCCGCATCGGCGAGCTCCGCCGCGCGCCGCACATAGGCCAGTTCCGCCGGGCTCTTCACCACGCGCAGCCGGCTGACGAGGTCTGATGCATCCGCGAGCGTGCAGAACCCGTCGAGCGCTGCACTGAGGCGCTGCCCGTTGCGTGCCGTCAGGCCGTAGGACTCCCACTCGACGCCCAGCTTCTTCCCCTTGCAGCCACGGGCCGCCAGGATGTCGCGCAGCGCCTCGGCCGGCCGCGCATCGGGCGCGTCGACCCAGATGCGCACGTCCTCTATCATGCTGGTGAGCTTCGCCTGCAGCCGGTCCGGTGCCCGCGTCAGCAGTGTCATCGCCCCGTCGGCGCCCAGATAGAGGCATTGGAAGAACACGTAGCCGAACGTGTCATAGCCGGTCAGGTAGTACATGCTCTCCTGCCGGAACAGCAGCATCCCGTCGAGTCCCGCCTGCTGCATCGCGACACAGGCGCGGTCGCGGCGGGATTTGAGTTCTTCTTCGGAAAAGTGCAGTGCCATCAGTCCTCGAGCTTCTTCCCTGCGTAGTCCCGCGCCGCGCGCTCGGCCTCTGCCTCCGCCTGCGCGCGCTCGGCCTTGCTGCGGCCGAACTTGCGGCGGTTGGCCTCAGCCTGCTTGGCGGCCTTATCGCGCTCGCGCGCCTTGCGAGAGCGGCGGAGGTTGACCAGCTCCGCCATCGCTACTCGCTCCCGCCCTTGCGGCGTTCTGTAACGAAAGCGCCGGACTGCGCCAGCGCCTCGATCTGTGCCGCCGAATAGCCCGCCTCGCG
>DATAAP010000122.1:0-7255 GCA_036260035.1 Alphaproteobacteria bacterium
CCCAGGTCCGAGTCGCATCCTCACGGGCGCGACGGAGCGTGTCCTCGACGAGGATGCGGCGCTGCGACGCGGTCTGCTTCGCCTCGCGTACGCGCGCATCGACCGCGCCCGCTTGATAGAGGGGCACCGACAGCACGGCGGAGATTTCGGCAACGTCACGCTCGAGGCCGCGCGTCTGCGTCTCGTGTTGGCGCGAGAGCGTACCCTGCAGGCTGACCGTCGGCAGCTGTTCGCCAGCGACCAGGTCGATATCGTCGCGCGCGGCGCGCTCGGCATAGCGCGCGGCAACGATGGCCGGGTTCTCAGTTGAAGCGGCGGCGATGGCCTCGGCTTCCGTCGCCGGCAGCACGGGCGGCACGCGCGCCGGGCTGAGGCGCGCCGGCAGTTCACCGACGATGCGCAGATAGTTGGCGCGCGACGAGGTGAGATTGCCCTCAGCCTGAATGCGGTCGGCGCGGGCGCGCGATAGGCGCGCTTCGGCCTGGGAGACGTCGGTGCGCGTGATCTCGCCGACCTGGAAGCGGTCCCGGGCAGCGTCGAGCTGGCGCTGCAGGACCTGCTCGTTGTTGATGTTCAGATCCAGAACGGCCTGGTCCTGGAGGAGATTCGTATAAGCGGTCGCGGCATCGAGCAGAACGGACTGCTCCGTGCTCTGCAACTGCGCGCGGCCCTGTAGCACGAGGTTCTCGGCGCGGCTCGTCTCCGCGAGCGTGCGGCCGCCGCGGTAGAGCGGCTGATTGATCTGGATACTTGCGACTTCCGGTGTGCGGATGCGATCGGCGGTAGTCGTCGTACCGTCGTTCTCTGTGCGAAGCCGGTCCCTTGCCTTGCCGGCCTGCGCAGACAGGCTGACCGTGGGCCGCCAGTTCGACAGCGCGCGCGGCACGCCTTCGTCGAGGGCGCGCAGCCTGGCACGATCCGCGGCGAGCACGGGATTGGTGCGATAGGTCGAGGCCAGCACCTCTTCCATCGTCTGCGCCTGCGCCGACGCACTGACCATCAGCGCGACATATGCCGCTGCTCCAAGAAGGACGCTTTTCCGCATGTGAGTGCCCCCAGCCACGCCTTAGTATGTCGCCATCGACGTGTCGACCTGCCGTGCCCAAGCATCGATCCCGCCCTGCAGGTTTGTGGCGTTCTCGAATCCGTTCTGCCGCAGCCAGGCAACCGCCTGCATCGACCGCATGCCGTGATGGCACAGGACGACGAGCGGCCCCCGTTCCGGCAGTCGATTTAAATTGTGCGGTAAGGTGCTTAGCGGAACGTTTATGCTGCCCGGGATGGCGCAGATCGCCACTTCCCAGGGCTCCCGCACATCCAAGATCGTAAGATCCTGGTTTTCCTTGCGTATTCTGTCCAGAGTCGGGCCATCGATCTGGACAGGTATTGTCGCATCACGCGCGCTCAAAACACGAACCCCGTATCACGGGTCAGCCCCGGCAGGATCGGAGATGCGGCATCGAAGATCACCCGTGTCGACACCGCGCCGCCAATCCGGCTGGTCAATGTAGCGCGCCCCGCCTCTCCGGGCGGGGCAACGACCGCGAGCAGTCTGCCGCCCTCGGCAAGCTGATCAACGACGGCCTGCGGCACATACTCCACACCGCCTGAGAAGATGATCGCGTTGTAAGGCGCGTGCTTTGGGCAACCTTGCGCCAGGGGCCCCTCCACGACTAGGACACTCTTGACGCCGACTTCCGACAGCGTCGCGGTCGCGGTCTTCACGAGCGAAGGGTCCGACTCGAGCGCGACGACCTTGTCGGCAAGACGCGAGAGCACCGCAGCGCCGTACCCGGTCGCGGAGCCTATCTCGAGCACGGTGTCCTCCGATTCGATCGCCGCGGCCTGAAGCAGCCGCGCCAGCACCATCGGCTCGGTCAGATAGCGGCCATTGCCGATCGGTATATCCTCATCGACGTATGCGATGCCGCGCAAGGCGTTGGGTAGAAATTTCTCACGCGGAAGTTCAAGCATCGCCATGACGATGCGCGGATCGGTCACGCGGTTCGGCCGAACCTGACTCTCGACCATGTTCAAGCGGGCGGCGGCGTAGTCCATCATCTCGGCATTCGATTGAGGGCGGTTCGCACGAGCGCGGCCTCGCGGTCGGACTCCTGCACCACGACGTGCCGCAGCACATATAACCGCCCGGCTCGCCGATGACAACGTTCGGTCGTCCTGACGCCCGCGGCGGCGGAGAGTTGACCCGATGGGATGACGCTTCTATATCTCCGCTCCCGCTCGCATTCCGACGATGCGCCGCGATCGGGCCGGGTAGCAAAGTGGTAATGCTCGGGACTGCAAATCCCGCATGCGCCGGTTCGATTCCGGCCCCGGCCTCCAGTTTTTCACGATCCGCAGGACTGGCGTCCTGCTGACGGAATTGTTATAAGGCCGGCCTTCTTGATCCCCGGTAGCTCAGCGGTAGAGCAGCCGGCTGTTAACCGGCTGGTCGCCTGTTCGAATCAGGCCCGGGGAGCCAGTCAGGACAGGGGCTTAGCCGGAGCGGCTAGGCCCCTGCTCTCTTTCTAGACGACGGCTCAGCGCTGCCGCGACGGCGCACCCGGGTTGTAGACGCTGCTGTCCGGAACGCCTGTATCGCGCGCGCCGGTGCCGATGCCGAGCGGCGGCGACCTCTCCAGCGTTGATCCAGACGCCGAGCCTGACGGCCCTAGACCCGTCGGACCGACGCCGGTTGGGCCGACGCCCGTCGGCCCGGTCGTTGCCGAGTTATTGTGTAGGTCCGACGTGCCGCCGCCCTGCCGGGACTGGTGCGCGGCTGATTGCTCGGGCGGAATGACCACTCGACCCGCCGCCGAGCCTCTCGAACCGGGGGCGATGTCCGAGCGACCGGGCCCGGTTCCGGGTGCGCGGTCGGCGCGCGGCGTGGCGCTTGTTCCGCCGCTCCCGGGCGTGCCGCCGGCCGAGCCGCCCGTGCTTCCGGAGCCGGTCTGAGCTATGGCTGCACTGGACATCGTAGCAACGAGCGCGGCTGTCGTGACGAATTTCCACATGACGCTGCTCCGCAAAGGTATGCGGCGTCAACGTGATAAGGCAAAGCCGGTTCCGCAGGCGAAGCTAGGCGGCTGAATGCGCCTTACGCGTCGACGGCTTTCCGTTGCCGGGCTCCTCATGCAGCGCCAGTTCGAGTCGCCGCATGCGACGCACCGCTTGCTCCTGCTTCGCGATGCCGCGACGCTCGTCGTGGGCGAGCAGGAACCTGCGGGCACGCGGCGACGCGAGAAAGACCCGCCAAGCATCGACGAGATCGGCCGCACAGGTGCGAGCCTCGGCGCTATCGGCCGGCGTGGCGACAAAGCGATCGACCCGGTCGGCGAGCTCAGACAGTGGCGCTTCGCCCTCGGATACCCGGCGCAAGACGCTACTGGTACCCGCGGTGATGAGCGCGATCTGCGCCATGCTTATGTCGATCGTGAGCGACATATTGGGCCCTCTTGCCGAAGAGGTGGGGACGCCGGCTGGCAATGAAAAGAGTCGTCCGCCTGTCGACGCGTTACTCGACTCGGACCAGGCGGTAGCCCTTGTTGCGCATGCAGGCGTCGAAATAGTGCTGCGTCCAGAACCATTCGCTGTTGCGCTCGCGGAAGCCGCCGTCGCGGGTCGGATAGCCGATCACGCCTCCGCGCACCGGCCGCGGCCCGGCGACCCGCTCAAACATCACCTGCTCGCGCGCCGCGAGATCGGCGGTCCGCTGACATTCGCTTTGGTCTGCCGCGGCGAGCTCAGGGCTGGCTGCGGGGTTTTCCCAGCGCGTCTGAGTGCATGCGAGCAGAAGCAGGCCTAGTGCCGCGGTAAGCGCGGTCCGGATCAGAACGCCAGTGCACGCCCTCATGCGGCCGCTCCTGCTTGCGCAGCACTCGCTTCCGGCTTCGTGTTCGGCACGATGACGCTGATCTTGGTGCCTTCCGGGCCTGTGGATGTCTCCAGCGAACCATGGAGCTGAAGGCACAGCGTCTGCACGAGCTTCATACCGAGCCCCGCCCGCTGCTCGACGTCCGGCGGAAGGCCTGGCCCGTTGTCGGCGACACTGACGACCAGCGCGCCGTCGCTCTGGCAGGCAATGACGCGGAGTCTGCGTTCGCCGTCCTTCGGCCGGGCATATTTCAAGGCATTGGTCAGAAGCTCGTAGGTGATGAGTGCCAGCGGAATGACTTTGTCCGTCGTGACCTCGGGATTGTCCGTCACGACATCCAAGGGGATGGGGCGCTCCGGCGAGGCGAAGGTGCTCACGATCTCGCGGCACAGCTCGTCGAGAAAGCGACCGATATCGACCTTGCTCGTAACGTCATGCCGGTAGAGGCGGCGGTGCACCAGCGCCAGCGACTGAATGCGCCGGCGCGCCTGTTCGAACTGCTCGCGTGCCGCGGGATCGGCGATGCGCCGCCGCTGCAAGGCGAGCACGCTCGAAAGGAGCTGCAGGCTGTTCATGACGCGGTGGTTGACCTCGCGCAGGAGCAGATCCTTCTGCTTGAGCTGCAGCTGCAATCGCTCGGCCATCTCGTCGAAGGCGCGACCAAGCTGGCCGAGCTCGGCGGATTTTTCGTCCAGGCCTGCGCGCGCGGCGAAGTCACCGATCTGCCAGCGCCGCGTCGCATCGAGCAGGGCTGCCAGCGGCCTGCCGACGAAGTAGCGGCCGAGAAGCCAGGCGCCGATCAAGCCCAGCAGCAAGCCAGTCAGGATCAGGGCGAGGCCGCGGACCATCGCCGTCTCGATTGGCGCCAAGGCATCGCTCATGTTCAAGCCGACGGCAACGGCAAATCCCGGCGGCGGATAGTTGATCGGGACATATGCGAAGATGCGATCGACGCCGTCGAGATCGACCAGCTCGGCGCTCTGACCGCGGTCGCCGAAGATGTAAGGCCGATGAGCGTCCGGCAGCTGATAGCCAACCCAACGCCCATGGCCTTCGGGAAGGCTCGCGAGAATGGTGCCGCCACGATCGACGATCATCACCACTGATCCACCCGGCGGCCGCTGCCGCCTCAGATGCGACTCGAGCCAGCGCAGATTGAGGCCTGCAAACAATACGCCGACTGTTTCCTGGCCGCGATAGATGGGCTGAGCGACCGGCAGGACGCTGAGGCCGGTCGTCGGACCCACCAGAAATTCGCCGACCACGAAGCCATTCGTCAGCAGTGCGTCGCGAAAATAGGTGCGGTCTTGCCGTGTCGCCCCCGCCGTCGCACCACTCGCGTCGCAGACCAGTGAGCCATTGCGATCGATCGCACCAACTGTCGCATAGGCTGTCAGCTCCGACAGCATTGCGCCGAGCACTTGGCTGCAGCCCTCCGAACTGAGTGATTGGACTGTAGGCAGCCTCGACAGCGCGACGAGAAGCTGCCGGCTGCCTTCAAGGATCTCAAGCACCCCCGTCGCCACGGTTGTGGCCTGCCGGAGGGCCTGTTCATGCAGCTCGTCCTCCCGGCCTCGGCGCAGATCGACTTGGGTTGAGATCTGGATGACGAGCGCCGGCAGAACTGCGATCAGCACCAGCAGGAACAGACGGATGCGAAGACCCATCGGGCCCTCCCCTCGCCGGATCTTGGGACTCCCGACGACGCCTGAACGCAATCGTCTTAATGGACAACCGGCTCCCTCACTTCGGCCAGCATGCAGCGCAGGATAAAGTCGGAACGGTCGGGTTGTTCGGACGTTCCTGTCGTCGTGAAAGAACCCAGCCGCCAAGTCTTGATCGTCGAGGATGACCTCGTGGTCGGTTCGGAACTCGCCGACGTCCTGACGGAGCAGGGTTTGAAGGTGCTCGGCCCTGTGGCGGATGGCGTCGAGGCCCTCAAAATCGCGCGGGACGATCCACCAGCTGTCGCCATTGTCGACTTGAATTTAGCCGGTGAAATCAATGGCCTGACAGTCGCACGCCATCTCGTCGAGAAGTTCGGCGTGCGCATCGTGTTCGTAAGCGGCCAGATCAGCGATGTGGTGCGCGAAGGCATGGATCTAACGCGGCACTTCATCTCAAAGCCGTACAATGACGAGGCGGTGATCTCGGCGGTGCGTGAACTCATCGATGCTGGACCAGCTCACGTCCAGTCGACCCCTGTGGGACAGACACATTAGGTAGCATCCACTTGCAGGATGCTCGCGCCGCGGTTGACGGACTCGTTAACCGGGCCGCACGGAAACAACAGAAACATAGCCTTTCTTGTCCCGTCCCTAGCCGCCTCGCTATCGTCATGATCGGAACGTTTGCGGACCTACTTAGCGCCGCGCCTCGTACGCTATTTCAGAACGATGCAGCACTCCCACCAGATCTACGACTTGTTGATTGTCGGGGGTGGCATAAATGGCGTCGGCATCGCCCGTGACGCGACCGGGCGCGGGCTGAGGGTTCTCCTCGCCGAAAAGGCAGATCTCGCCGGCGCAACCTCATCCGCCTCAAGCAAGCTTATCCATGGCGGGCTGCGTTACCTCGAGCAGTACGCATTCAGGCTGGTGCGCGAGGCGCTCGCCGAGCGCGACGTCCTTCTGCGCAACGCGCCGCACATCATCTGGCCGATGCAATTCGTCCTGCCGCATTCGGGCGAGCAGCGCCCGATCTGGATGATCCGCGCCGGCCTATGGCTCTACGACCATCTCGGCTGGACGCCCGGACAGCATTCGAAGCTGCCAGGTTCGCATAAGGTCGATCTGCGCGATCCAGCCTATGCGCAGACACTGCGGCCGGAATTTTCGACGGGCTTCGCTTATTCCGACTGCTGGGTCGACGATGCCCGGCTCGTTGTTCTCAATGCGCGCGATGCCGCAGACCGCGGGGCCAGCATCTGCGTACGCACCAGCGTTGTCGCCGCGCGGCGTGTCGACGGCCTGTGGCGGGCACGACTGACAGCCACCGATGGCACGACCATGGAGGTTGCCGCGCGCGGCCTAGTCAACGCTGCGGGCCCGTGGGTGCGCGAGGTGCTCGGAGGCGCCCTCGGGTTCAACCAGTCGCCCGGCGTGCGGCTGGTCAAAGGCAGCCATATCGTCGTGCCGCGGCTCTATCGCGGCGACCATGCCTTCATCCTTCAGAATGACGATCGACGGGTTGTGTTCGTTATTCCCTATGAGGGCCGCTTCACACTGATCGGCACGACCGATATCCCGTTCAGCGGCGACCCGGGTTCCGTCGCGATATCATCCGACGAAACCACTTATCTCTGCCGCGCCGTGTCGCGCTATTTCGCCAAGCAGGTCACGCCCGCGGATGTCGTCTGGAGCTACGCCGGCGTGCGGCCGC
>DATAAP010000123.1:0-4396 GCA_036260035.1 Alphaproteobacteria bacterium
CGCTCGTGGCTCACCACCACCATGGTCGCACGGTACGACTTGAGGAACGACTCCAGCCACAGCGCCGCTTCGAGGTCAAGGTGGTTCGACGGCTCGTCGAGCAGCAGCAGGTCGGGCTGGGAGAACAGCACCGCGGCGAGCGCCACGCGCATGCGCCAGCCGCCGGAGAAGGCGCTGAGCGGCTGGTGCTGCGCTTCGTCGTCGAAGCCGAGCCCGGCGAGGATGCGCGCGGCACGCGCCGGCGCCGCATGCGCCTCGATCGCGTTCAGCCGCTCATGCACTTCGCCGACATGGTGCGCATCGTGCGAGCGCTCGAGTTCCTCCAAGAGGCGCGCACGCTCGGTGTCGGCCGCGAGCACCGTCTCAAAAGGCGTCGCAGAGCCGCCCGGCGCTTCCTGCGCCACATAGCCAATGCGCGTCCCGCGCGGTGTTTCGACCGAACCGCCATCGGCCTCGCCGACTCCTGCGATCAACTTCAGCAGGGTCGACTTACCGGTGCCGTTGCGGCCGACGAGCCCGACATGGCTGCCTGTCGGGATCGAGGCAGAGGCGCGGTCGAGGATCAGGTTCCCGCCCAGCCGGATGGTGATGGTGTTGAGCGTCAACATGGCGGCCGCGTGATAGCACACCGCACGAAGGCCCCGCCACAGCTGCGGACTTGCTCCCACGCTCGTTCGGCGGTCCAGCCGAACGCTGCCGCGCCGCAGGTCAGTTGAGCGGCTTTAGGTCGCCCAACATCGTCGGCAGGTACTCGGCAACCGTCGGATGGATGTGCATGGCGCGTGAGATCGCCATGTAGGGAGCGCCCGCTGCCATAACATCAACAAAGGCATGCACGACCTCGTCGCCGTTCAGCCCCAGGATTGCGGCGCCAAGCACCTTCTTCGTCCCGGCGTCTACCAGCACCTTCATGAATCCCAGTGTCTCGCCACGCTCGCGCGCGCGGCCGACAGACGTCATCATCCGCTTGGCGGTGAGCGCCTTGATGCCCTGCGCCCGCACCTCGTGCTCCGTCATTCCTACCCGTCCGAGCGGCGGGTCAATGAAGAGCGCGTAGCATGGAATGCGATCGGAGATGCGCCGTGGATCGTTATCGAAGAGATTCGCGGCGACGATCTCGAAGTCATTGTAGGAGGTGTGAGTGAAGGCGCCGCGCCCGTTGACATCGCCTACGTCCCAGATGCCGGGCACGTTTGTACGACACTGCTCTTCCACGATGATGAATCCCTTCGCATCGGTCTTCACATCTGCCAAGTCCAGGCCGAGGTCATCCGTGTTCGGGCGGCGGCCGACTGCGAGGAGGAGATGGGTCCCGCGCACGACCGGCGCGCCCTCCGTGCAGTCCAGGCGCATGGCGACTCCGTTGCCATCCTTCTCTACGGAGATGCACTTGGCATTGACGCGCACCTCGACGCCTTCTGCCTCTAGGATCTCCCGCACGGCGGCCGACACGTCCGGATCCTCGCGGGCGATCAGCCGATCGCCCATTTCGACGACCGTCACACGTGCGCCGAAGCGGCGATAGGCCTGCGCGAATTCGAGGGCGATATAGCTGCCGCCGACAATTAGAAGGTGCTCGGGCAGGAAGTCGGCTTCCATGATCGAGCTGTTGGTGAAATAAGGGACGCGATCGAGGCCCGGCATGTCCGGAACGAACGCCCGCCCGCCAGTGTTGATCACGATCTTCTCGGCTTCGAGCAGCTCGCCGTTCACGGCCACCGTTTTCGCCCCTGTGAAGCGGGCATGCCCGCGATAGACCGTGGCGTTCGCCAGACCTTCCATCCAGCCGGTCACCCCGCTGCGTGACTTGGCGACAATGGCATCCTTGCGGGCCCGGACGCGGTTCATGTCGACAGTGATGGGTCCGCCGACATCGATGCCATACGCCGCCGCGCGTCGCACCATGTGGGCGACATATGCGCTCGCGATGAGCGTCTTCGTCGGCACGCACCCGGTGTTGACGCACGTGCCCCCGAAGTACTTGCGCTCGATGACCGCGACGCGCAGACCTTCCTTCACGAAGCGCTCGGCAAGCGACGGGCCGGACTGCCCCATGCCAATGACGATCGCGTCGAACGTGTTGGGCATGATGTGTGACCTCCCTATGATCTGGTGCGTCTGCTTGGATCGCTGTCACATGGATGCTGTGGCATCCATGGTAGTCCTCAGACAGTCCGGTCGGATGTCCTTGCGAGGTCTTCGGCCTATCGGGCGGACGGCGCAGCCGGAAAGCCCGATCTTTTCGATAGCCACGCCCCGCTGGGTTGCACCGCGCCCGCGCGCGGATCGCAACGCTACCAGTGCCTCCGCGCGACGGCGAGCGGCCGCGACTCAGACCGGATCCAGCTCGGTGTCCCAGTAGAGGAAGTCGCGCCAGCTCTCGTGCAGGAAGTTCGGTGGGAAGCTGCGCCCGTTCTCCTGCAGCTGCAGCGAGGTCGGCTCGATGGGCGGCGTGCGCGGGAACATCTTCGCCTCGCGCGGCAGGCGGTTACCCTTGGCAAGGTTGCAGGCGCCGCAGGCGGTGACGACGTTCCTCCAAACAGTGCGCCCCCCGCGCGAGCGGGGGACGATGTGGTCGAACGTCAAGTCATGTGCCGGAAACGAGCGACCGCAATATTGACACGAGAAGCAATCGCGCAGGAATACGTTGAACCGCGTGAAGGCGGGCCGGCGCGAGGTCGGCACATATTCCTTAAGCGAGATGACGCTGGGCAGGCGCATCTCCAGATTCGGCGAGCGCACCACGCGGTCATACTGCGAGACGATATTGACCCGGTTGAGGAACACGGCCTTGACCGCGTCCTGCCACGACCAGATCGAGAGCGGGAAGTAGCTGAGCGGCCGGAAGTCGGCGTTCAGCACCAAGGCGGGACAGCTTTCCAAGGACCAGGACAAACCCGAACCTCTTATTCCGTTAACCCCCAATGTTCCTGGCGCCGCCTGAACTCCGCCCTTGGCCGTTTTTAACAGGCTTTGCCTAGGCCTAGATACTGCACTGAATTACAAAACACAACCAGTCGCATATCGCAGGATTGTGACGGCGGCATGACGCTACCGCAGATGCTCTGCAAGAAAGGTCCCGCCGCGCGTCAACCCGACATCGTCGATTGAATGCGGCAGTCCCGGCCGCGCGACCGTTTCGACCTGCAATCCCACGGCGCGCAGACCCGCAGCAGCCGCAGCCATCGCTTGGAACGGCACGATGTCGTCCATCTCGCCATGCACGAGCAGGATCGGCGGCTTGCTCTTCGCCTCGACGGGGAGCGTGTCGGCACCGACCAGCGCGCCGGAATAGCCGACGACCGCGGCGACGGCGCGCGGCCGGCGCGGCGCGACATAAAGCGACATCATCGTGCCTTGCGAAAATCCGACGAGCGCGAGCCGGTCCTCGGTCAGCCCATGCTTCTTAAGCTCCGCATCGATGAAGGCGTCCAGGATCGGCGCGGCCGCCTTGACGCCGGCGAGGATCATGGTCTGCGAGCGGTCCTGCAGGCTGAACCACTGGCGCCCGTACGGCGCCATGTCGCAAGGGAACGGCGCATGCGGCGATACGAAGGCCGTGTTCGGCAGGAGGCGTGTCCAGTATGGCGCCAGCGAGATGAGATCGTTGCCGTCGGCGCCGAGCCCGTGCAGCAGCAGCACGAGCGATTGCGGCTTGCCGCCAGCGGCGGGGCCGAAGCGCGGACCTTCGAGCGCGAACATGTCGGACATGGAAACTCCGGACGGATGCAGGGCCCCGCTTCTAGCCTATCCGCCGTGCTACTGTCATGCGGATGTCTGACGTCACACGCTTCGCGCCTTCGCCGACCGGGCGCCTCCACCTCGGCCATGCCTATGCGGCGCTGTTCGCCGCACGCGCGGCAGGCGGTGGCCGTTTCCTCCTGCGCATCGAGGACATCGACGCGACGCGCTGCCGCCGGGAGTTCGAGCAGGCGATCTATGACGACCTGTCCTGGCTTGGGCTTGCCTGGGAGACACCGGTGCGCCGCCAGTCCGAGCACATGGCCGACTACGCCGCCGCGCTCGAGCGGCTGAAGGCGCAGGGCCTGATCTATCCGTGTTTCTGC
Source organism: Alphaproteobacteria bacterium (assembly GCA_036260035.1). Taxonomy (GTDB): domain Bacteria; phylum Pseudomonadota; class Alphaproteobacteria; order CACIAM-22H2; family CACIAM-22H2; genus DATAAP01. The sequence goes on from DATAAP010000123.1 coordinate 4,068, forward strand.
ACGCGCGCGGAGATCCGCGCCGAGATCGCGCGCGCGGGTGCAGCCCCGCACGCCGCCGAAGGACCGCTCTATCCCGGCACATGCCGGAGGCTCGATGCGACGGAACGCGCGCGGCGCATCGAAACGGGCGCGCCCTACGCGCTGCGCCTCGATGCGGCGAAGGCCAGCGCGCAGGCCGGCACCCTGACCTGGCACGACCGCGCGCGCGGCACGATCACGGCCGATCCGCATACCCATGGCGATGTCGTGCTGGCGCGCAAGGAGACGCCGACCAGCTATCACCTGTCGGTGACGTTGGACGATCATCTGCAAGGTGTTTCGCTCGTCAC
>DATAAP010000124.1:0-11796 GCA_036260035.1 Alphaproteobacteria bacterium
CACCGGCACGATCGGCGACTCGACGCGCGTGCCGCGGAAGCGCACATGCGCGTCCATGGCCTTGAGCCGTTCGAAATCGATCTCGGTGTCCGGAATCGTGCCGGAGCTGTCAGTCTTCGGCGGCTCCCTCGTCTTCTCGCCCTGCGCCTGCTTCTGCTCCGTCTCACGCTGGACCTGCTGGACACCGGACTCCTTCTTCTGGCCTTTCTCGTTGACGTCAGCACCGACGAAGCCGCCGAAATCGGGAAAACGCAGGCGCTGCGAGGTGAGGTCGGCGTCGAGCTTCGGCCGCTCACCGCCGACATCGAAGCTCACCTTGCCGCGCACGTCGCTTTCGCCGATGCGCGCGACCATCGGGTCCATGCGCCAGACATTCTGCTCGCGGAACAGCTTGCCCTCAAGGATGTAAGGTGGCGTCGGCGGGATCGCGACGCCGGTGAGCTGGTAGAGATCGTATGCGCTCTTGGCCTCGAGACGAATGTCGGCGGTCAGGCCCTCGAAGCGCAATGGCTCCTTCAGCGTTCCGGCAAGCCGCGCCTTGTTGTCGCCCTGCGTCACCTCCATCTCGATCGCATAGGGCTCTTCCTTGTTCTGCAGGTTGAGCACGGTGTCGGCCTTGCCGGCGAGCTTGAATTCGGTCTCGGCCACCTTGCCGTCGCCGGTCAGCACCAGGCGGTCCGGCGCACCTTCCTCGCCGGCCTGCGACTGGATGTTGATGCCGACATCGATCTTGCTGGTCGGGTCGCGGTAGATGGTACGGCCTTCGTTGACGACCAGCTTGCGCACCGGAAAGTCGGGCGCCGTCTCGGTGGCGGGCTTGTTCGGATCGCCGAACTGCCAGTTGCCATGCCCCTCCTTGTCCTTCTCCAGCACGAAGCGCGGCTTGTCGGCTGTGACAAGCAGGACGTCGAGTCGCCCGGTCAGCAGCTTCCAGCCGTCGATCACGGCTTCCCCTCGCGCGAGCTCCACCATGTTCGGCTCGGTGCCGCTTTCCATATTGGCAACGGTCAGGTTGCGCACCTCGACACGAAGGCGCGGGATGATGTCGATCTCCAGGTGGCCGATCTTTACCGCGCGGCCAAGCTTGCTGCTGGCTTGCGATTCGGCGATGCGTCGCGGGATACCGGATTCCAGAAACAGCGCCACCCCGCCGATCAGGACCGCAAGCACCGCAAGAATGATAAGGGCGATCCGCCGCCAGCGCGACATGGGGGCAGAACGCCGCCCCCAGCGGCGGCGTTCCTCGGCGCCGCAAGACCGGTCGGCGGGCGCCTACTCCGCTGCGCGCACCGCCACCTGCATCTGGCCGATGCCCTGCATCGTCACCGTCATGACATCGCCGGGTACCACGGGAGCAACACCCGCCGGCGTGCCGGTCATGATGATGTCGCCCGGATGGAGCGTATAGAATTCGGAGGCGAACTCGATCAGGCGGGCGACGCCGAAATCGAGGTAGCGCGTGTTGGATTTCTGCCGCAGCTCGTCACCGACGCGCAGGTCGAAATCGAGATTGTCGGGATCCGCGATCTCGTCGGCGGTTACCATCCACGGGCCCAATACGGCGTAGGTGTCGATCGACTTGCGGAAACTTGGGACCTCGGAGCCGCGCACCGTCATGTCGAGGCCGATTGCGTAGGCGGCGATGTAGGACAGCGCCTGCGCCTTTGGAATCTTCGTGCCGGTGCGGCCGATGATGACGGCGAGCTCCGCCTCGTGATCGTTACGCCGGTCGGGAAAGCGCAGCGCAACACCCTCTCCCGGACCGACCAGCGCGCTGTTGGCCTTCAGGAACAGGCCGAACTCGCCGATGCTCTTGAGCACGCGGCCATAGGCGATGCCCTGGTCCTTCTTCGACTCCTCGATATGGTCCTTGTAGTTGATCGGCGCGCCGATGATCTTGGTGGGGTTGGCGACGGGGCTGAGCAGCCGCACCGATGAGATTGGCTTGCCCCGCGCGTTGGCGGCGAGCCGCTCGATCTCAGGCCGCAGCCGCGCGAGATTGGCGACCAGCAGGTCGCCCGGCGGCAACGGCCAGCGCACCGCCGGCAGCAGGTCGAGCGCCGCGGAGACGTCATGGACGGTCTCTCCGCGAACGAGCCCCAGGCGATTGTCGTCGAATCGGCACAGTCTCATGTGTCTCTCGCAGATGTCGCGTCGCGCGGCGGATTATAGAGGCTGGCGCTTGACGCGGTAGTCCATCCGCGCGATAGGCCGCCCATGAACTATCGGCATGTCTTCCACGCCGGCGGCTTCACCGACGTCATTAAGCACGCGGCGCTGTCGCTGGTGCTCGATCATCTGAAGCAGAAGGAACAGCCGTTCTGCTTCGTCGACACGCATGCCGGCATCGGCCGCTACGATCTGTGGTCCGAGCCGGCACAGCGCACCGGCGAATATCGCGCCGGCATTCTCAAGGCTATCCGCGACCCGCTGCCGGAACTAGGCCCTTATCTCGATGTCGTGCGCGCGATGAATGGGGGTGGACCGCATGTGCGCTGGTATCCAGGCTCGCCCGGCCTGGCGCAAGCGCTGATGCGGCCGCAGGACCGCATCGTCCTCTGCGAGCTGCATCCGGAGGATGCCAGGACCCTCGCTGCCGCGTTCGCGGACGATCCTCGCGTGCATGTGCAGGAGGCTGACGGCTATATCGGGCTCAAGGCGCTGCTGCCGCCCAAGGAGCGCCGCGGCTGCGTGCTGATCGACCCGCCCTTCGAGGTCACCGACGAGCTCGAGCGCATCGTGCGCGGCTTGGGCCACGCGCATCGCCGGTGGGCGACTGGCATCTATCTGGTCTGGTATCCGATCAAGCATCGCGGACCCGTCAATGCCTTCCACGAGGCGCTGGCGGCGTCCGGCATCCGGCGCATTCTCGTCGCCGAGCTGCTGCTGCGAGCCGATGCCGACCCGGATCAGCTCAACGGCTCCGGACTGGTGGTTGTCAATCCCCCGTGGCGGCTCGCCGACTCTCTCGCGCGCCTCTTGCCGGCTCTACTCGCGGATTTCGGCGCGACCGCGCAAGGCCGCGTGCGCGTCGAGACTCTCGTCCCCGAGTGACGGCCTAGCGGTTCCCGTCGTCGACTGGCGGCGGGCCGGCGAGCTCGATCGATACGGCTTCGGGCCCCTTGCGGGCATGCACCACGCCCATCCGCACCGCCTGGCCGGGGACCAGAGCGTTGATCCCGGCATTGCGCAGGATAGTGATGTGCAGGAACACGTCCTTGCCGCCCCCGTTGGGCGAGATGAAGCCGTACCCTTTGAGCGGGCTGAACCACTTGACCACGCCATCCATCGGCTGGGCGTTCTCGGTCGATGGTGGCGGACCGCCCATCGCGCCGGTGTCGCGCGGCGGACGCATCGGCCGCGGCGCCTGCGAACCGGCGTCGACCTGCAGAACCCTGATGACCTGCCGGCCCTTCGGGCTCTGTCCGATCTCGACCAGCATGCCCGCACCCTCTCCGACGGAATCGTAACCCGCCTGCCTCAATGCCGACAGATGAAGAAACGCTTCCGGTGAACCGTCGACCGGTGTGACGAAGCCGAAACCCTTAGCGGTGTTGAACCATTTGACAGTGGCACGTATCGCGCCGTCCACAGACGCCTGCATGTTCCCAAGCCTCCTCGCTGTTCCATGATTTTTTGTTTTGACCGGAACAGTAAGGTCAAGCCTAGCACCCTCCCTTGAACGGGACAAATCTTGTTTTTAAAAGGACGGCTTAGACCGAAAACGGTACTTTTTCGGGGAATTGCCTTGGGCCCTCTAGGTGTGGTCCAAGGAGATATCTGCCCGCATTTTCTACGGATTTAACCTTCATGCAGCGCTTCCAAACCCTCGATGACCTCGCGGTCGCCGGCAAACGCGTGCTCGTCCGTGCCGACCTCAACGTGCCCATGCAGGACGGCAGGGTGACCGACGCCACCCGCATCGAGCGTCTCGCTCCCACCATTGCAGAGCTGCGCCAGAAGGGCGCGCGGGTGGTGGTGCTGTCCCATTTCGGCCGACCCAAGGGCAAGCCGGACCCCATTATGTCGCTGCAGCCGCTCACGGCGCCGCTGGCCAAGGCGCTTGGCGGGGCGAAGATTGCGTTCGCATCCGATTGCATCGGAAAGGCGGCGGAGGATGTCGTCCAAGCCCTGCGCGATGGCGACGTGGCCCTGCTCGAGAATCTGCGCTTCCACGGCGAGGAGGAGAAGAACGATGCGGGCTTCGCCAAGAAGCTGGCCGCCCTCGGCGACATCTACGTGAACGACGCCTTCTCCGCGGCGCATCGCGCCCATGCCTCGACCGAGGCGATCGCGCGCCTACTGCCGAATGCCGCCGGGCGGCTGATGCAGGCGGAGCTCGAGGCGTTGTCGAAGGCGCTGGAGCGGCCGGCCCGGCCGCTTGCCGCGGTCGTGGGCGGCGCGAAGGTGTCGACCAAGCTCGACCTGCTAGGGAACCTGATCAACAAGGTCGACGTCCTGGTCATCGGCGGCGGCATGGCGAACACATTCCTGTTCGCGAACGGCGTGGACATCGGCAAGTCGCTGTGCGAGCGCGAGATGGCGGACACCGCGCGGCGCATCAGCAGCGATGCGTCGGCGGCGGGCAAGCGCATCGTCCTGCCGGTCGACGCGGCGGTGGCGCCGGCGCTCACCGCCGGCGATGCGGCGCAGACTGTACCGATCGGCCGCGTGCCGGCCGATCAGATGATCCTCGACATCGGACCCAAGTCGATCGAGGAGACAGTGCAGATAGTCGCCTCGTGCAAGACGCTGGTGTGGAATGGGCCGATGGGCGCCTTCGAGCATCCGCCCTTCGACAAGGGCACCACGGCGCTGGCACAAGCGGTGGCGAAGCTGACGCGCGAGGGCAAGCTGCTGTCGGTCGCCGGCGGCGGCGACACTGTGGCGGCGCTCGCTCATGCCGGCGTCGAAGAAGCGTTCTCCTACGTCTCGACGGCAGGCGGAGCGTTTCTCGAATGGCTCGAAGGCAAGGAGCTGCCGGGCGTCGCCGCGCTCATGCGTTGAGCTGGTCGTAGACGGCGCGCGCGAGTTTCCGCAGTTCGTCCTTCGGCAGGTTCGCAGAGATCGCATAAGCGAGATTGCGGTCGATCCAATAGAACACGCCGAGCCCGTTCTTCTCGGTCGCGAAGCGGAACGCGGTCTCCGGCTGATCCTTGCTGGGCGTGCGGATATAAAGCGTGAGGCGCTGCCCGGATGCGTTCTCGTACATGAACTGGCAGGCAACGCCGCCTTCGGCGCCCGGCAGCAGCCGTCCGCCCATTAGGCGATACCCGAGAGGCTCGAGCTTCGGCGCCTTGACCGGCTTGCCCATCCGGTTCGTCAGCCAGCGCACCAGATGCTCTTCCTCATCCGCGCCTACTTCGACGGGATGGCGCACCTCGGAGGCATACGCCGCATGCGCAATCGCGGCGAGCTGCGGCATCTGCGGCGCCGTCATGACAATACGCTCAACGACGCGCGGCTCAACGACCGCTTCATGCGCGAGCCAGCCGCCGGCAAGGCCCACCATCAGCCAGCTTGCCGCGATAGCGGCACCGCGCGGTGAAACCAGGTGCCGCCACCGGCGCGGCCTGCTCATCGCCTTCGGCACCGGCTCGGCGAGGATATGATCGAAACGTTGGTGCAGCGCCTCGTTGACGCGCGCATAGAAGGCCGCGCGCGCCGCTGCATCGGGGTTTTCGGAGAGAAACGCCTCCACCTCGGCGCGCCGCGCGGGATCGAGCGCGCCGTCCACATAGGCGTGGATATCGTCGTCGCCGATAGGCCGCGCGATCACTTGACTCTCCGCAACGCGGTCCCGCCGGCGCCGACTAGGAGCTGGCGCAGCCGCTCGCGGCCGCGATGCAGTCGGCTCATGACCGTGCCGATCGGCACGCCGAGCACGGCGGCTGCTTCCTGGTAGCTCATCCCTTCAAGACCGACGAGCAAGATTACCTGGCGCTGATCGTCCGACAGCGAGGCCAGCGCCGATTCGATCGAGGCGATTTCGAGGCCGTCTTCCTGCGCCGCGCGCGTCGGCGCGACGAAACTCGATTCATCCATCGGCACGGTCTGCGGCCGACGCGAGGCGGTGCGGGCGGCGTTGGCGTGGAGGTTGTGCATGATCGTGAACAGCCACGTCCTGAGATTGCTTCCCTCGCGCCACAAGTGAAACCGACTCCATGCCCGTTCCAGGCAGTCCTGCACGAGGTCCTCCGCCCGCGCGCGATCACCCATCAAGGCGTGCGCATAGCGCCGCAGATGCGGAATCTGCTCCAGGATCGGATGATCGCGCCCGCCGATTGCCATGCTCGCCCGTGGTGCCGATCCGGCAGCGTGCAGCCGGACCGACGCTCTGTGTTATTGGATCTTCAGGATCTTCTTCGCCTCGCTCAGTTTTTCCATCGACTGCTGGTGCTGTCCAGAGGCGTGCAGCTTCTCGCCGTCATTGCGCAGTTCCGTCACCTTCGCCTTGTCGGCGGCGGAGAGCTGAGTGTTGGACTGCAGCGCCGAATCGATCTGGCGGATGTTCGCCGGGCACTGAGCGGCCAAGGCGGGGCCAGCCAGCAGCGTCAGCAGGGCTGCCGCGAACAGTACGTGCTTCATCTTGAATCCTCCCGTTCACAAAGCTGCAGCAGGTGCGCCGCAGCTTACCCGAGAGTAACACTGTTCGGGGCGGCTTATTCCGCGCTTTCGGGCACTAGGCCCGGGTGCGGGGACCAGGCGTGAAGACGCCGCCGCGCCACGCCTCGAGCATGCGCTTGGCGGTGTCGACGGCGAGCCCGTCGTAGTAGGAAAGGATCGCGTTCAACTCGCCCGGATCGACGATCTTATCGCCCGGCCGTGCCTGGCGCGCGAGCAGGAAGATCGCAGCGAAATGCGCCTTCTCCACTCCGATCGCCTTACATGCGGTGGCGAGTGGGCGGCCGCCGGGCTCATAGAATGCACGGCGCGCGATCTGCAGGCGCAGGCCGGTCTTGCGCGCGAGCAGGGCCTCGAACATCGCGATCTCGCCCGCGCGCAAAAGCTGCAGCAACACGGCGGGATCGTCGCCCATGCTGCTTGGAACACTGCCTTCGGCCTGAGCGCTCGCATGCTCGCGCGTGACATTGCGCAAGCTGTCGCTGAGCGCTTCGTCGAGCAGCTTGGGATCGACGTCGAAATTGAGCACGATCTGCTTGCGCAGCGCCGCGGAGACCCAGGCGTACATACGCGCGGCGAGATCGGCGTCGAGATCCTTGCGTCGCACCAGCGGCGCCTGAAGCGCCTCGACTGAGCGAGATTGATCGACCAGGATCTCGTAGGTGCGCCGCGCGATTCGGGCCTTCGGATTGTCGACGAGGCTGCGCATGACTTCGGCATTGCCGGTCGACACCAGTGCCGCCGAAACGGTCTCGCTCACCTGCTGGCGCATGGTGATCGCCAGCTGATGCTGCAGCGTGCGTTGGTGGATCACCTCGATGAGATCGGCGTCTGCGAGTAGCGTGCTCTCGAGCAGCACCGGGCGCGCCACGGTGATCTCGTCATGGGCGAGTGCCACGATCAGGTCGCGCGGCGCCTTCGGCTCGCGCGCCAGGCGATCGGCCAGCGCGCGGCGCACGGCCGTTTCCGCCTCGCGCACCAGATAGCGCAGGATGTCGGTCGCGATGTCCTTCTCGCGTGGGCTTGCCGGGTCGGCCTCGTCGAAAATCAGGTCGCCGATGCCCGCCACCAGCCGCGCGCGCGCTGCCGGGGCGCTGTCCCGGGCGAGCGCAACCAATTCGCGAATGCGTGCAGAATCCTGATTGACCATGGGCGGGCTGCTCTCGTCCATCGTCAACTATTCGGGTAGGGCACTTATCAAAGCGTTAAAGTCACAGATTTGCCGCAGCCCGCGCGCGGCGCCGCTTTAACGATCGATTAGCGAAGCTCGGCAAAAATTGCCTCAAATGCAGATCCCGCCGACCGCATCGCTTCTTCACGCGCTCTCTCGCGTCAACGATCCAGCGACGACACGTCTCCCCGCCAATGCGCGGCCACAGGCAGCCGCTGAGCCGGCACGGCCTGCAACGACTCCGGAGGCAGCGCGCGCTGCGGCGAAAGCTGCATTCGATGCCTTCCGCGCCGGACAGATAGCGCAGGCCAACGCGGTGAAAGCGCAGCCGACAGTGCAGCCGTCGCAGGCGCCTACGACGGCCGCAGGGCCGGCACCGCAGCCGACTAAAGTCATTCCGCGCGGCAGCTTCCTGAACATGCTCGTCTAGCGAAGAGCGCCCGCGGCGCTCTTCGCTGCGCCGATGCGATGATCTGCGCGATCTTCGTCGGCGAAGAGGGTGCCCCACCGTACCCGCGCCCCGGAAAAGCGGTCTGCTCAGCCGCAGGTCGTCAAGATCGATGGTGCCGCCTGCGAGAGCGGGGCATTCCGTCGCAGGGAGACGGTCGAGCAGGCCCCAGGCAGCGAGCCGAGCGATGCCAGGCTGGTGGATGTAGGCGTCGACAGCGTGTCGCTCGGAAACGACGCGCGGTCCACGAGCAGCCCGCGCCGATGACGATGGTGCCGTACATCGGGCGGATTCGGGATGCGGCTGCCCCTCGCATCGGCGCGCGACCTCGCCCGCCGCGCGCCGGATTGCTGCTTATCGCTGGCCGGCTATCGCGTGATCAGCTGAATGCTCTCGGCGACTGCCGCCGGCTCGAAGACCTTCTTCCAGTCCGGTCTGAACAACGAAGATTTCGCGCGTTCCACCGCCCGCTTCGCCGCATCAGAGAACTGGGCGCCGGGTAGGTGGCCGAACAGAATAGCGATCTCGACCCGAAGATGCCCCTCGATGAAATCCTGCGCCGCCTGCGCTGGCACGCCCCGCCGTATGGCTTCGTCCATGGCTTCTCGTATGATCGTGATGCAGGTCGCTCCGACGGTCTCGGACAGCACGGGTTCGAGGAGCGCCATCTGCTCCACGGAAACGCGGTGCGACCGCATCACGGGCGCGAACATGTGCCGTGCGATCTCCTCACCGAGCGCGTAGGCCGACTCCGGCCCTTGCATGAGCGAGCACACGATGTGCTGCTTCGCTGCAACCCCGCCGAAATGATCGTGCTGGGCTTCGGGATCGACCTCGTCATTGAGGATTGGCGGATGGCACGGATGTGCCACGAAATATGCGAGATCAGGGCGGTCGGGCAGGTCGCCGGCGAATGGCGCCGCTGCGTCGAGCGCGATCATCATCGCGCCGGGCGGCACGAGCGGGCTGATGGTATGAGAAACCTTGCGGATTGCGCTGTCGGGGACGGCGAGGATCACCACGTCCGTGCGGTCAAGGGCCGAATCCTGCCGCAAACAATTAACGCCGATCTCCTCCAGCCGCTTGCGCCCGGCCTCGCTCACCTCCACGTGCCGAAGGTCGTAGCCGCGTCCTCCCAGGTTCTTCGAGACGCGATAGCCCATCTTTCCGCCGGCACCCATGATCGTGATCGCAGTCAAGTGTCTCTCCCTTTCCGTAGATCCGCTCGGATGAATCTAGCCGCTTTGGCCAGCCGTGAACCCGGATCATTCCATCTAACTAGCCTTCAGCGCTACCGGCATTCGTGGCCTTGCCCCTCCCGCAGGCCCGCGTCAGAGTAGCGCGATGACCACCGAGACCAGACGACCGGGGCCGTCCGTGCGCACCGTGCCCGAAGGCGACACGCGTGAGCGGCTGGTCTGTCCCGATTGCGGCTTCATCCAGTACGACAATCCCAAGGTCGTGGTCGGCTCCGTCGCGCGCTGGAAGGATGCGATCCTGCTGTGCCGGCGCGCGATCATGCCGCGCAAGGGCTTCTGGACCTTGCCGGCGGGCTATCTCGAGCTCAACGAGAGCGCCATGGAAGGCGCCATGCGCGAGGCGTGGGAGGAGGCGCAGGCTAAGATCGCCATCGATGGGCTGCTCGCCGTCTACAACATCCCGCGCATCAGCCAGGTGCAGCTCATCTTCCGCGCCACCCTGGTGACGCCCGACGTGGCGGCGGGGCCGGAGAGCCAGGAGGTGGCGCTGTTCCGCTGGAACGAGATTCCGTGGCGCGAGCTCGCCTTCCCGTCGGTGCACTGGTCCCTGCGGCACTGGCACGAGGTCGGCGATCAGGTGGAGTTCCGCACCCGCACCAACGGCCCGAATGAGACCGGCGACTACGAAGGGCTCTAACCGAACGCCGTCAAATGCATCAACAGCAGGCCGCACACGACCATCATGGCCGCCAGCACGCGGCGATAGCCGAAGGACTCTCCCAGCACGATCGTGCCGATCAGCGAGCCCCACAGCACTGAGGTCTCGCGCAGGGCCGCGACATGCGCCATGCCGCCGACGCTGAGCGCCCAGATGGCGAGGCCGTAGCCGACCGTCGCGACTACGCCGCCGCCCGTGCCGCGCCACCAGTATTTGCGCAGATGCTCGAAGATTTTGGCGCCGCGCAGCCACAGCGCGAACAGGAACACCCACGGGCCTTCGAGCAGGTTGAGCCAGGCGATGTAGCTGAGCGCATTGCCGCTGGCGCGCACGCCGAGGCCGTCGGCGACCGTGTAGGAGGCGATGGTCACCCCGGTTGCGAGCGCATAGAGCGTGGGCCGCCATTCCTCGCCGCGCGGCAGGCCCTTGGCCAGCGCCAGGCTGGCGATGCCGAGCGACACGAGGAACACGCCGGCGAACTCGTAGCCGGCGAGGTGTTCGCCGACGAGCGCGCCGGAGAAGATCGCCACGAGCAGCGGCCCTGAGCCGCGCGCGATCGGGTAGACATGGCTGAGGTCGCCATGCGCATACGCGTTGAGCAAGAAGAAGTAGTAGAAGTTATGGATGGCGATCGAGATGATCAGCCACTTCCACGACTCCGGCTGCGGCAGCGGCACGAAGGGGACGACGGCAAGGCCCATCAGCGAGCCAACGATCATCACCAGGCCCATCGAGACGAGCCGGTCCGCATCCGACTTGACGACCGCATTCCAGCAGGCGTGCAGCAGGGCCGAGACCAGGACGACGCCGGCGACGATGAGGTCGAGCTTCATACGGTCTCGATGGCCGGCGTGGCCTCGGCGGGAATGATCGCGCCGCGATGCTGCACGACGGCGCCGGCCAGGCGATGGCCGGCGCGCACCGCGCGCTCGATGTCGAGGCCGGCGATGCGCGCGGCGAGATAGCCGCCGTTGAACGCGTCGCCCGCCGCGGTCGTGTCGACGACATTGTTGACGCGCTCGGCCGCGATCTGGAACAGCGTCCTACCATCGGAGGCGAGCGCCACCGATTCGCCGTTCTTGACCGCGATCTCGCGTACGCCGCTGCCGTGCAGGCGATCGATGGTCGTGCGCGGGTCGGCATCGCCGAATACGGTCTGCTCGTCGCTGAACGTCGGCAGTGCGACGTCGATGCGCTTCAGCACGTCTGCGAAGGCGGCTCGCGTCGCCTCGACGCTTGGCCAGCCGCGTGCGCGGTAGTTGCTGTCGAACACCACGCGGCCGCCGCGTGCGCGGGCGCGGTCCAGCGCATCCGTCAGCCTTTCGCGTGCCGCGCCATCGAGAATCGACAGCGTGATGCCGGAGAGATAGATCCAGTCATAGCCGGCGAGGGCGTCCGCAAGCGCCTTGCCAGGTTCGCCCGTGAACATGTCGCGCGCCGCGGCCTCGCGCCGCCAATAGTAGAAGGTGCGCTCGCCGCGCGCGTCGGTGCGGATCGCGTAGAGGCCGGGCAGGCGACCTTTGAGCATGCCGACCAGGCCGGTGCCCACGCCCTCGCCCGCGAAGAAGCCGCGCATGGCCTCGCTGTACGGATCGTCGCCTAGGGCCGTCGCATAGTCGACCTTCAGGCCGAAAGG
>DATAAP010000125.1:0-8313 GCA_036260035.1 Alphaproteobacteria bacterium
AATCCGTCGTGACCTCGATTGGCGATTCGAAGCCGGCAATATGGTAGAGGCAGAGCGATGCGCGGTGGCGCTCGAGCAGCCCATAGACCTCTTGCGTCAACCAGCTCGGCTCGCGGAACTCGAACGCGTAGCGGTAGCGCTTCGGCAGCGCGTCCAGGAAGGCGGCGAGCCGCTGCTGGTTCAGCCTCCAGCGCGGCGGAAGCTGCAGCAGGATCGGCCCCAGCTTTGGGCCGAGGGTGCCGATGCCGTCGAAGAAGCGTTCGTACTGTGCGATCGGCAGCGAGAGCTTCTTGGCATGGGTGATGAACCGGCTCGCCTTCGCGGCGAAGCGGAAATCCTTCGGCACGGCATCGCGCCAGGCGGCCAGCGTTTCGTTGCTCGGCATCCGGTAGAAACTGCCGTTGATCTCGGCCGCTGCGAAATGCTCCTGGTAGAATCCCAGATAGCGGCTGGCGGGCATTCCCGGCGGATAGAACGGTCCGACCCAGTGCCTGTAGTGCCAGCCGGAGGTGCCGATATGAACCGGGCCAGCGGCCACGCTCGGCAAACGCCGTTTCAGAACCGCTGTTCCGTGACGCCGACGGGCATGCCATAACCTGCCGCATGAAGCGCAAGCGATCCGAAGACCAAAGCCCGCGGGGACCGAGCCAGCGCCAGCTCCGCGTCGGCGAGGAGATCCGCCACGTGCTGGTGGAGATTCTCGCGCGCGGCCAGCTGCGCGATCCGGAGCTGCAGGGCGTGTCGGTCACCGTGTCGGAGGTGCGGGCGAGCCCCGACCTCAAGCACGCCACCGCTTATGTGCTGCCGCTTGGTGGGCAGAATGTGGAGGCGGTGGTTAAGGCGCTGCGGCGTGCGGCGGGCTTTCTGCGTGGCGAGGTCGCGCGCGCGGTGCAGTTGCGCACGGCACCGCAGCTCGATTTTGCGGCCGATCGCTCCTTCGAGGAGGCAAGCCGCATCGAATCCGTGTTGCGCCGGCCCGAAGTGCAGCGCGATCTCGCGTCACCCGAAACGGAGCGCGACGATGGCGCGAAAGGGCGCTAACAAGGTCGACGGCTGGCTCGTGCTCGACAAGCCGGTCGGCATCGGCTCGACGAGCGCGCTTGGTCGCGTGCGCCGCGCGCTGAACGCCGCTAAGGCGGGTCACGCCGGCACGCTCGATCCGCTTGCGAGCGGCGTGCTGGTGATCGCGCTTGGCGAGGCGACGAAGCTGATCGGCGCCGTGATGGACACGGACAAGTCCTATCGCTTCACCGTGCGCTGGGGCGAGGCGACCGAGACGGACGATGCCGAAGGGGCGGTGATCGCAGCCTGCTCCGTCCGCCCGTCGCGCACCGAGATCGAGGCGGCGCTGCCGCGGTTTACCGGGCTGGTGACGCAGGTTCCGCCGGTCTTTTCGGCCATCAAGCTGCAGGGCAAGCCGGCCTATGCGCGGCGCCGGGCCGGCGAGACGGTGCAAATGGCGCCGCGCCAGGTGCGGATCGACGAGTTCGAGCTGCTGGGGCAGCCCGATCAAGATCACGCAATATTTAGGGTTAAGTGCGGCAAGGGAACCTATATCCGGAGCCTTGGCCGCGACCTTGCGGTCGCCTTAGGGACGGTCGGCCATGTCGCGGAACTGCGCCGGCTGGCGGTCGGCCGCTTCACCGAGGCGGCCGCGATTCCGCTGGAAAAGCTGGAATCTGTGGGGCATAGTCCGGCCGCTTTGGCGTATCTGCGAGCGGTCGAGACCGCGCTGGACGACATCCCGGCGCTGGCCGTGACCGCGGAGGACAGCCTTCGCCTCCGGCAGGGGCAGTCCGTCGCGATACAGCGCACAGCGGAGATTCCCGTCGACAGGGATGCGGCCGCGCCGTTCGCCACCGGACAGGTGGTCGCGGCAACCGCTCTTGGCCGGCTGGTGGCGCTGACCATGGTCGATGGCGACCGGCTGCGCCCGCTGCGCGTGCTCAACCTCGAACCGGGCCGCACGGCCCAGAACGGAGAACCGTCCGATGTCGATTACGGCTGAACGCAAGGCCGAGCTGATCAAGGCCTATGGCACCAAGGAAGGCGACACCGGCTCGCCCGAAGTGCAGATCGCAATCCTGTCCGAGCGCATCAAGAACCTGACCGAGCATCTCGGCACGCATAACAAGGATTTCCACTCGCGCCGCGGCCTGCTGATGATGGTCGGACAGCGCCGGCGCCTGCTCGAATATCTGAAGCGCAGCAACGCCAAGCGTTACGAGGCGGTGATCGAACGGCTCGATCTGCGTCGCTGATCGACCCGGGCGATCCAGCCGAACCCGTGACCGGGTTTACGCCATCTCGAACAAGATATCCCACGGCGGCCGCCAGACGGCGGCGCCGTGCCAGCAACGCGCCGCGCGGATCGGAGCCGACAGCCGCGCGCGCGTCCAAAAGCAGACAGCGGCGGGGCACAACGTACAGCCCGCCGCTCCAGACCTCCGATCAGTTGCCTGTCTCTGGCCAGTCTGTGAAGGGCCGCTTGCATCGCGCCAAGGCGCGCTGCGGCGGCTCATGCCTGTGGGACTGTGTAGGCGCGATGGAGGGCGGCCATCCGGGCCGTCCGGCGCGCCAACGCCGCTCGTCCATCCGGGACGCGCGGTGACGTACGTGGAAGGAAGGAAAACATGTTTCAGGTTACACGTAAGGAATTGATGTGGGGCGGGCGCAAGCTCGTCCTCGAGACCGGGCGCATGGCGCGTCAGGCTGATGGCGCCGTGCTGGTGTCGTATGGCGACACGGTGGTGCTGTGCACCGCGGTTGCGAACAAGGCGCCGAAGCCGGGCGTCGACTTCTTCCCGCTGACAGTCAACTACCAGGAGAAGACGTTCGCCGCGGGCAAGATCCCCGGCGGCTTCTTCAAGCGCGAAGGCCGTCCGAGCGAGAAGGAAACGCTCGTCTCGCGCCTCATCGACCGGCCGATCCGTCCGCTCTTCGCCGAAGGCTTCCGCAATGAGACGCAGGTTATCGCGACGGTGCTCTCGCATGACATGGAGAACGATCCCGACATCGTCGCCATGGTCGGCGCCTCTGCGGCGCTGACGATCTCGGGCATTCCGTTCCTCGGTCCAATCGGCGCTGCGCGCGTCGGCTACATCGACGGCCAGTACAAGCTCAATCCGCTGATCGACGAGATGGCGAACTCGGAGCTCGACCTTATTGTCGCAGGCACGCAGGAAGGCGTGCTGATGGTCGAGTCCGAGGCGAAGGAGCTGCCGGAGGACGTGATGCTGGGTGCCGTGATGTTCGGCCACCAGCAGTTCCAGCCGGTGATCAACGCGATCATCGAGATGGCCGAGCGCTGCGCAAAGGACCCGTGGCCGATTCCGGAAGTGCCCGCGGAAGTGCAGACGGTCACTGAAAAGCTGAAATCGGCCGTGTGGGACGAGCTGCGGTCCGCCTACACGGAGACGGTCAAGCAGTCGCGGCACGAGAAGATCGCAGCGGTAAAGCAGAAGGCGCTGGCCCTCGTCGCCGAGGATCCCGCGCACGCGGCCGTGGCAGCGGGCGTGTTCAAGGAGCTGGAGAGCCAGATCGTCCGCGGCAACATCCTGGCAACCGGAAAGCGCATCGATGGCCGCGACACCAAGACGGTGCGGCCGATCCGCTGCGAGGTGGGCGTGCTGCCGCGCACGCACGGCTCGGCGCTGTTCACGCGCGGCGAGACGCAGGCGCTGGTGACCGCGACTTTGGGCACCGGCGAGGATGAGCAGATCATCGACGCGCTCGAGGGCGAGTACCGCGAGCACTTCATGCTGCACTACAACTTCCCGCCCTACTCGGTCGGCGAGGCCGGCCGCATGGGCTCGCCGGGCCGGCGCGAAGTGGGCCACGGCAAACTCGCGTGGCGCGCGGTGCGTCCAGTGCTGCCGACCAAGGAGAAATTCCCGTACACGATCCGGGTCGTCTCGGAGATCACAGAGTCGAACGGCTCATCGTCAATGGCGACTGTGTGCGGCTCGTCGCTGGCGCTGATGGATGCGGGCGTGCCGCTGGTGCGGCCGGTTGCCGGCATCGCAATGGGTCTGATCAAGGAAGCGGACGGCGTCGCCGTGCTCTCCGACATCCTCGGTGACGAGGATCATCTTGGCGACATGGATTTCAAGGTCGCCGGCACCGAGAAGGGTGTCACGTCGCTGCAGATGGACCTCAAGATCACCTCGATCAACGAGGCGATCATGAAGCAGGCTCTGGCGCAGGCGCGCGACGGCCGCTTGCACATCCTTGCGGAAATGGCGTCAGGCCTGACGGCGCCGCGCGCGGAGATCAGCAAGAACGCGCCGCGCATCACCACCTTCACCATCCCGAAGGACAAGATCCGCGAAGTGATCGGCACCGGCGGCAAGGTGATCCGCGAGATCACCGAGACGACGGGCGTGAAGATCGACATCGAGGACGACGGCACGATCAAGGTCGCCGCGGTCGACGGCGAAGCATCGAAGCGCGCGATCGACTGGATCAAGGGCATCGTCGCGGAACCGGAGCTCGGCCAGATCTACACCGGCAAGGTGGTGAAGATCATGGATTTCGGCGCCTTTGTGAACTTCATGGGGACGCGCGACGGCCTCGTCCATATCTCCGAGCTTGCGCCGCGCCGGGTCGAGAAGACCGGCGATGTCGTCAAGGTTGGCGACACGGTGAAGGTCAAGCTGCTCGGCTTCGACGATCGCGGCAAGGTGAAGCTGTCGATGAAGCGTGTCGATCAGCAGACCGGCGCCGACATTTCCGACCAGTTCGAGAAGCCGCGCGAGCCGCGGGAGGCCCGCGCAGCACAGACCTGACCGGTGCCGTTGTATTGAGGGGCGGGGCGGGCCCTGCGGCCCGTCCCGACAACGGATGAGCAAGACAATTCACATTCCGCAGATCATCGGCCATCGCGGCGCGAAGGTGAACGCGCCCGAGAACACGCTCGTGTCGATCAAGAAGGCGCATGAGGAAGGCGCCACCTGGGTCGAGTTCGACGTCAAGCTGACGTCGGACGGCGTGCCGATCTTGATTCACGACGCCACCCTCGAGCGTACGACCAACGGCCAGGGCGAGGTGTGCAATCGCAGCCTTGAGGACATCCGCCGCCTGGATGCGGGGCGCTGGTTCGGTCCGGCCTTCGCGGGCGAGCGCGTGCCCACGCTCGCCGAGGCCCTGGACTTCATGGCGGCACGCGGCATGGGCTTCAATCTCGAGGTCAAGCCGTGCCCTGGGCGCGCGCGCGAAACGGCGGAGGTCGCCGCGCGCATGGTTGAGGAGCGCTGGCCCGCCGATTGCCCGGCGCCGATTTTTTCGAGCTTCTCGCTCGATTCTCTCGACGCGGTGCGCAAGACCGCTCCCGACGTTGCGCTCGGCTATCTGGTGGAGAAACTGCCGGTGGATTGGCGCGAAAACGCCCAGACGCTCGGCTGCGCCGCCATCCATCCCAACCATCGCTATCTCTCCCGCGAGCAGGTGCGGGAGATCAAGTCTGCCGGTTATGCGCTGCTCGCCTGGACCGTGAACGAGACGGGACGCGGCCGCGATCTGCTGGCTTGGGGCGCCGACAGCCTTATCACCGACTGCCCCGGCGATCTCGCCGCCGGCCTCGCGCTGTAAAGCTTCGCTTGTGCAGCAAAAACCTCCAGCTGGCAGACCTTGGCCGTCACGTTGGTCGGCTGGTGTTTTCCGGCGGCCGCCCCTATATAGGGACGAACTGTGGCAACGCCGCCAAGCCGCGGGAACAAAGCGGGTGCGCCGTCGCCTTCTTATCTAAACGAAGCCGGTAGGACGACGTGAGGGCACTAAAGCCGCTAATCATTTCTGGCCGCGAGTGCCTGCCTCTTGTCGAAGGCGGCAAGGGCATTTCCGTCTCCAATGGCGAGAGCTCCGGCGCGTGGGCGCGCACCGGCGGCGTCGGGACATTTTCGGGCGTCAATGCCGATGCGTTCGACACCAACGGCAATCTGATCCCGGTCGTCTACCATGGACGCACGCGGCGCGAGCGGCACGAGGAGCTGATCGCCTACGCCGTGCGCGGCGCCATCACCCAGGCGCGCGTCGCCTACGAGATGGCGAGCGGCAATGGCCGCATCCACATGAACATCCTCTGGGAAATGGGGGCTGCCGAGCGCATCCTGAACGCGGTGCTGGAGGGGGCCAAGGGCCTCATCCACGGCGTCACCTGCGGCGCCGGCATGCCCTACAAGATCGCCGAGATCTGCGCGCGCTACGGCGTCTACTACTATCCAATCGTTTCATCGGGCCGCGCCTTTCGTGCGCTGTGGAAGCGCGCCTATCACAGGTTCCGCGGGCTGCTCGGCGGGGTCGTATACGAGGATCCCTGGCTCGCCGGCGGACATAACGGCCTGTCAAATGCAGAGGACCCGCTGAAGCCGGAGGCACCGTTGCCGCGCGTCATCGAGCTGCGCCGGCAGATGAAGGAATTCGGCCTCGACGGCACGCCGGTGATCATGGCCGGCGGCGTCTGGTATCTGCGCGAATGGCAGGACTTTCTCGATAACCCCGATGTCGGTCCGGTCGCCTTCCAGTTCGGCACGCGTCCACTGCTGACGCAGGAAAGCCCCATCTCCGATGCGTGGAAGCAGCGCCTGCTGACGTTGAAGCCTGGCGACGTGCTGCTGCATCGCTTCTCGCCGACAGGCTTCTATTCCTCGGCGGTAATCAACCCCTTCCTGCGCGAGCTGCAGCAGCGCTCGCAGCATCAGGTGGCGTTCTCGACGACCGCGGTGGGCGAGCACAACACACCGTTCCCGGTGGGTGCGCGCGGCCGCGTGGTCTACCTAACCGCGGTTGACAAAGAGAAGGCAGAGCAGTGGGTGGCGCAAGGCTTCACGGAACCGATGCGCACGCCGGATTCGACGTTGATCTTCGTCACGCCTGAAAAGGCGCAGGAGATCCGTACCGATCAGATCAACTGCATGGGCTGCCTGTCGGCATGCCTGTTTTCGAACTGGGCGCAGAACGAGGAAGGCTCGACCGGCAAGAAGGCCGATCCGCGCTCCTTCTGCATCCAGAAGACGCTGCAGGCCATCAGCCATGCCGCCGACCCAGAGCGCCAGCTCATGTTCGCCGGCCACAATGCCTATCGCTTCGCCTCCGACCCCTTCTACGCCAATGGTTTCGTGCCGACGGTGGCCCAGCTCGTGGCGCGGCTGGAGACCGGCGCCTGAGCGCCCGGAGCGGCTTCGCACGACTTTTGAGTTGTTCCAAAAAATCCTTTATCGTAATGTTTTAAGGCCTTCAATTCGGTCTGTGCCAAGCCCATTTAAGCGGCATGTCCATTCGCCCCTATTCGAGCCTGCTGGATCGGCTGAAGGAGGTCGGGCTGCGTCCGACGCGCCAGAGGCTGGCCTTGGCCCGGCTGCTCTTCGCCGATGGCGACCGGCACGTCACCGCCGAGCAGCTCCATGACGAGGCGCTGAAGGCCGAGATCCCGGTCAGCCTGGCGACGATCTACAACACCCTGCACCAGTTCACCAAAGCCGGCCTCCTGCGCGAGGTGGTGGTGGAGCCGGGGCGCTCCTACTTCGATACCAATACCTCCGACCATCATCACTTCTTCCATGAAGAGGTCGGCCAGCTCGAGGACATCCCGGGCGAGCAGGTGCGCCTGGCCGAGCTCCCCGCTCCGCCCTCGGGCACGGCGATCCGCCGGGTCGACGTGATCGTCCGAATCCGTCCGTCCTGAACGCAACGCACTTGCAGGATAGTTTAGAACTAGTCTAAACTATTGCCATCAGCTGACGCGGCTTGCCCGGTCTTGCGGGCACGGCTCGCCTCAGCCGCTTTTGCCGCCCCGATCCCGTGGGCGGGCGCAAGTCAGGGGAGATGGAGGGATAAGCATGCTGAAGGGCTCGAAGACCGAGGGCAATCTGAAAGCCGCTTTCGCCGGCGAGAGCCAGGCCAACCGCCGGTATCTCTATTTCGCGCAGAAGGCGGATGTCGAGGGCTACAACGACGTCGCCGCCGTGTTCCGCTCCACCGCCGAGGGCGAGACCGGCCACGCGCACGGCCATCTCGAATTCCTCGAGGAGGTCGGCGATCCGGCGACCGGCCAGCCGATCGGCAGCACCCAGCAGAACCTGAAAGCCGCCATCGCGGGCGAGACGCACGAATACACGGACATGTATCCGGGCATGGCGCGCACCGCACGCGAGGAAGGCTTCGACGAGATCGCCGACTGGTTCGAGACCTTGGCCAAGGCCGAGAAGAGCCACGCGGGCCGGTTCCAGAAGGCGCTCGACACGATGTCCTGAGGCTGAGTGGCCCCGCGTTCCCCCCGCGGGCCCGGAAGCCACCGAGCCGAGGCGCCCCCCCCAA
>DATAAP010000126.1:0-2904 GCA_036260035.1 Alphaproteobacteria bacterium
GTGCGACTTCTTCCGCCCCAGCCGCATGGGTGAGAAGCTCACCTACACGCTGCTGGTGCGCGGCATCGGCCGCTCGTCGCTGCGGCTGGAGATCGTCGGCCATGTCGGCGCCCAGGAGCGCCTGCGCGCGCGGCTGGTCCTGGTGGTGATTTCGCTGGAGACGCAACGCTCCGTTCCCATTCCGTCGCTCTTTCGCGAGCGCTTCGCCGCCTACCAGCAGGCGAGCGAATCATGGCAGCTTCCGGCATCGGCATGAGCATGAAATTCCTCAATCCCAAGAGCTGGGCGAAGCCGAAGGGCTATGCCAATGGCATCGCCGCGCGCGGCACCCTCGTCTTCGTCGCCGGCCAGATCGGATGGAACGGCGCAAAGGAGCAGTTCGAGAGCGACGATTTTGTCGCACAGACGCGCCAGGCGCTCGCCAACATCATCGCCGTGCTCGCCGAAAGCGGTGCGAAGCCGGAGCACCTCGTCCGCCTCACCTGGTACGTCACCGACAAGCAGGAATACGTCTCGCGCCTTGCTGAGATCGGCGCGGTCTACCGCGAGGTGATCGGCCGCCACTTCCCCACCATGGCGCTCGTGCAGGTCACGGCGCTGGTCGAGGACCGCGCGAAGGTCGAGATTGAAGCGACAGCGGTCGTGCCGGACTAGGACTGCTCCTGCCGCAGCGAGAGAGTCACTTTCTCGGTGTCATCATCATGGCGTTGGCGCGGCGGTCGGCCCGAACCTCCACGACCACGTTGTTCTTTGCCGCAAATTCCCAGGTCGGGAAGAAGACCGGAATCACCGCCTGCTCGCGCATCGCCATCTCTGAGGCCTGAGCCAGCAACGTGCGGCGCTGGTTCAGATCCATCGTCACTACCGCGCGGCTGAACAGGGCATCGAATTCCGGATTGGAGTGGCGCGTGCGGTTAGCGGTGCCAAACCCCTTCTCCGGATTCCAGCTGGCGACCAAGGCGCGCAGCGCCTGCGAGGCTTCGGACGTGCCGTATTGCGCAATGAAGGCGGAGAATTCCTGCTTGCTGGCCCGGCTGAAGAAGATGCTGCCTGGCAGCGCCTGCACCTCGACGGTAAGGCCGAGCCGCGTCCACGTCTGGCCGATCGCCTGCGCGATGTCGCTGTCCTTGGGATACCGGTCGCCGGTGGCGTGCAACATGATCTTGAACCCATCGCCCCAGCCTGCCTCGCGCAGCAGCGCCTTGGCGCGGTCGAGATCGAAAGGGTCGGGCTTCAGTGTCTGGCTGGTGCCATCGAAACTAGACGGCAGCAGCTGTGCCGCCGGGATCGCTGCTCCTTCCATGAGGCGTTTGGTGATCCCGTCGCGGTTGATTGCGAGCGACAGCGCCTTGCGCACGCGTGCGTCGCGCAGCGGGTTCTTGGCGAACTTCGAGCCGTCCTTCGCCGCGATGAAAGGCGAATCGTCGCGGGCGCTGTCGAGCGCGATGTAGTGGATCACCGCCGCGGCGCCGCTGTAAATTTTGAACCGCGGATCGCTCTTGATCCGCGGCAAGTCGGCGCTGGGCACGAGATCGATCACATCGACCTCGTCGGACAGCAATGCCGCCACCCGCGCGGAATCCTTGGCGAGGATACGCTCCGTCACCTGCGCCCACGGCGCCTTGCCTCCCCAATGGCCGTCGAAGCGCTGCAGCACGAGCCGCTCGCCATTCTTCCATTCGGCCAGACGATACGGCCCGGTGCCGACCACGGCGGAGCCTGAATTGAAGTCCTGCGTCGTCGCCTCGGCATATTTCTTCGAGATGATGAAGACGCTCGACAGATCGTGCGACAGGTTCGGATTCGGCGCATCGGTCTTCATGTGCAGCGTGTGGCTGTCCACTTTAACGATCTCCTTCACGCTCCTCATGAACTGCGAAAAGGAGTTCGGGCTGTTCGGCACATTGGGGACGCGCTTGAAGGTAGCGATGACGTCGTCCGCGTCGAAATCGCTGCCGTCGTGGAATTTCACGCCGCGCCGCAGCTTGAACTCCCAGGTCGTATCGTCGAGCACCTTCCATTCGGTCGCCAGCGCGGGATGCTGCTTCAGGTCCTTGTCGAGCCACACCAGCGCGTCGAAGAGGCTTTGGTGGGAGGACTGAGTCGGGAACGCCGAGAAGAAATGTGGGTCGAGCGTGTTCAGTTCGAGCTTGGTGCCGATGACCAGATTCTGCGCGGATCCCGCTCCGACCGAAAGCAGCAACACCGCAGAACCGCAGATTGCCCGCATTAACCGCAACATGCCTCGCTCCCCGTGCTTGTCGCGGCGGCGATAGTCCCGTAGAGAAAAGACACTGTCAAACACGGGCACATCGATGACCGGGAAGCGCGTCGCCATTGGCGGCTTCATGCTCGAAAGCAATGGTCATTCGCCGGTCGCATCGCGCGGCGAGTTCGAGGCCAACGTGCTGCTCGAGGGCGAAGCGATGCTTGCTGACCTCCGCACCCATGAGCCGCGCTCGCCGGTCTGCCTGCAAGGTTTCTTCGAGGCGATGAATGCGCGCGGGGACTGGGAGCCCGTGCCGCTGCTTGTCACCTCGGCGGGCGCCAGCGGCCCCGTCGACCAGGATTTCTTCGATTATGTGATGGCGAGGACAAGGGCGCTGATAGAGGCGGCCGGCAAGGTCGATGCGGTCTTTCTATCGCAGCACGGCGCCGCCACGGCGACACGCGACGTCGACCCCGACGGCCGAATGTTCGCAATGGTGCGCGAGCTGGTCGGACCCACCGTACCGATCGTCGCGACGCTGGACCTGCACGCCAACGTGTCGCAGCTGATGGTCGACGCGACCGACGTGCTGGTTGGCTATCGCTGCAACCCGCATACCGTCATGGCCGAGCGCGGCGCCGAGGCGGCCGATATCCTTCACCGCATATTCGGCGGCATGAAGACGCATGCCGCTC
>DATAAP010000127.1:0-2673 GCA_036260035.1 Alphaproteobacteria bacterium
AGACGGAATCGGGCGTGCACCGGCTGGTTCGCATCTCGCCTTTTGATTCGAACGCGCGGCGCCACACCAGCTTCGCCTCGGTGTGGGTCTATCCAGTGGTCGACGATGCAATCGACATCCAGATCAACGAGTCCGACGTGCGCACGGACGTGTACCGCGCTTCCGGCGCGGGCGGTCAGCACGTCAACAAGACCGAGAGCGCCGTGCGCCTGACGCATATCCCGACCGGCATCGTCGTTGCGTGCCAGACCGAGCGCTCGCAGCACAAGAACCGCGACCGCGCCTGGAAGATGCTGAAGGCCCGGCTCTATGAGCAGGAGCTGCAGAAGCGCGAGGCGGCAGCCCAAGCGACGCATGAGGCGAAGAGCGACATCGGCTGGGGCCACCAGATCCGCTCCTACGTGCTGCAGCCCTACCAGATGGTGAAAGATCTGCGCACCGGCGTAGAGACCAGCGACACCGGCGGCGTACTGGACGGCGATATCGATCGGTTCCTGGAGGCCTCGCTCGCCGCGCGCCTCAAGGGCGGCACCGGCCAGAGGGAGGCGGCTGCCGAATAAGCGACAATCCGCGCAAGGAGGAAACGATGAAATACGTGCTGCTGGGCTCGCTGAACGCTGACACGATGACGAGGCAGGAGAAGCGCACGACCACCGCGCGCACAAAGATGAAGGAGCTCGGCATCCGCCTGGAGAGCGTGTACTACACCCAGGGACCGTATGATTTCGTCGATGTGGTCGATGCGCCGGGTGCCGAAGCGATGCTCGCCTTCTCCGTATGGTACGCGCAGCAGGGCTTCGGCAAGATCCAGTCGCTGCCTGCCTTTGACGAGCGCGCGATGGTCAAATCGCTCAATCTTTCCGGCGTGCGCGCGAAGAAAAAGCGGTAAGCTCACCCAAACCTCTCCCGCAACAGGAGAGGCGAATCGCTAGAGCGCCTTGATCGCGGCCATCACGTCCTCGACATGGCCGGGCACCTTCACCTTGCGCCAGACCTGGCGGATGACGCCGTTGCCATCGATCAGGAAGGTGGCGCGCTCCATGCCCATGTACTTGCGGCCGTACATGCTCTTCTCGACCCAGGTGCCGTAGGCGTCGGAGACCTTGCCGTCCGCGTCCGAGGCGAGGCGGAATCTCAGGCCATACTTTTTCTTGAACTTGTCGTGGCTGGCGACGCTGTCGCGCGACACCCCGATGATCTCGGCCTTCAGCTTCGAGAAATTCGCCAGCGTGTCGTTGAAGCCGCAGGCTTCCTTGGTGCATCCGGTGGTGTCGTCCTTGGGATAGAAATAGAGGACGACCGTCTTGCCCTTGAGGTCGGAGAGCTTGATCATGCCGCCGCCATCGGTCGGCATTGTGAAATCCGGCGCGCGGTCGCCGACCGCGGGTCCGCCATTCTTCTTCTCAGCCATCGTCCTTCGCCTTTTCCCTCACCGCGGCGCTCTCCGGTAGCAGCCGGTCGAAGATCTTCTTTACCGCCGCGGACTGCTCGACAATAGCGGATTGCAGGGCGGCGAAGTCAACCATGCCCGTCGAGCGCGCGAGCAGCGGCCCGATCTCCGCCGGCGCCATCTCGGGATCGAATTCGCCTTCGACGACGAGCCGCAGCATCGTCTGCAGCTGCTGCCACAGATGCAGCGCATCGAGCAGGATCCGCGCGTCCGCTTTCTCCAGGAAGCCTGCGGCTGCGGCGCGCCCGAGCGCGTTGCGCGTGTTCTGCGTCAGGATGTCGGGGCGTTCGGCGGCGTGGCGCAGCAGCAGGTATTGCGTGATAAATTCGACGTCGATGAGGCCGCCGCGCCAGTGCTTGATGTCCCACATCTTGGCGCGCGCGTTCTCTCGCGCCATGCGCGCGCGCATGTCGGCAATATCGGCAATCAGCGGGCCGGGCTCGCGCTTGCGTGTCAGCGTCTCGCGGATGACCTGCTCAGTGCGCTGGCGCAGGGGCGCCGGTCCGGCGATGACGCGCGCACGGGTCAGCGCCATGTGCTCCCATGTCCACGCCGACTCGCGGTGGTAGGTCGTGAAGGCTTCGAAGCTGGTCGCGATCGGCCCTTTGGTGCCCGAGGGCCGCAGCCGCATGTCGACGTCGTAGAGCCGGCCTTCGCCGGTGAGCGCGGTGATCGCGTTGATCAGACGGTTGCTCAGCCGCGTGTAATAGTGGCTGGGCGCCAGCGGTCGCGGGCCGTTCGATGCATCCACCGAGGCCGGCGCATCGTAGAGCATGACGAGATCGAGATCGGAGGTCACCGTCATCTCCCGGCTGCCCAGTTTTCCGAGCGCCACGATCGCCATGCCGCCGCCCGGCACGCGCCCATGCTGGCGGGCGAACTCGGCCTCGACCGCATCCTGGAGGGCGGCAAGCGCGACATCGGCGATGTCGGACAGCGCCGCGCCCGCCTGTTCGGCGTTGGCGCGCGCGCGCAGCAGGTGAACGCCGACCTGGAACTGCCGTTCGTTCTTCCAGCGGCGGCAGATGTCCAGCACGTCCTGAAAGTCGTTCGCCTGCGCCAGCGCTCGCGCCAGCTCCGTGGACATCACGCGCGCTTCCGGCAGCGTGTCAAAAAAGCCGCTAGTGAGCACGCTGTCCAGGAGTTGCGGCTGCGCACTCAGCGTGTCCGCGAGCCGCGGCGCGTTACCCATCACTTCGGCGACAAGGTCGAGGAGCCCGGGG